>JAIOSM010000137.1 GCA_021107575.1 Desulfobacteraceae bacterium
GTATGGATTTGAATTTGAATTTGACGGGTCAACCTGGGATTTTGCTGATCCGAATAATGATGGTGTTGTAACTCCGTCAGAGAAGCCGACAAATTATAACAATGCAAGAATCGTATATTCAGATAGTCAGGAAATTCATATTGTGCTTCAGCCTGATGGCCCAACTGATGTTGATCCTGATCTCAAAATCAGGCTTGACCAGGCTGCTGTTGCAACAGATTCTCTTGGCTTTGATATAAATGATGCTAATGATCTTCATATTCAGGGAATTGAAGGTACCAGATACCTTGGAGATACTGCCAATGACAATACAACTCTTGAAATTAATGCACCAGGTGTTATGACCCATGATGCTGATGATCTTGCCATAGTATGGAACCCTGTTCAGGAACAATGGTATTGGAGTAACCCTGAAATAGCTTTTGCCAGCAGCACAGATGCACTGGTATCAGGTGTTACATCAAATAATGCAGCATTGGATACAACCACAGCAGCTATGACCATTACAAACGCAGAAGATTTAACAATGTGGGCACAGGACATACAATTAAGATATGATGGTGCAGACTGGGACTGGAATATGCCTGTGAAAATTGCAGATTTTACAAATGATGTATATAATTTTGTACCTAATAATGATCCGATTTTAAGTATATCCTCTACAGGCAGCAATGGTGCAAGAGCAACAACTGCACCTGTAATATTTGAGTGGACCGGAGCTGCCTGGGGAGATTCTACCGGTGCTGATACTTTTGTCTCAGGGGGGCTGAACTTTGATATTCTGAACAGCGTAAGTGATAATACTACTGTATCTGCATTAATGTGGGGCGCAGGCGGGCCTTTATCAGGCGCAGCGATAATTAATTACACTTTTGGCACTCCCATTACTACAGTTGCAAACCAGACTATTCAGTTTGAAATTGATCCTGCTCCACCAAGGGAATATCCCAATGCAGTTCTGGTGCCTGCCAGTGCACCGGTAGATGGGATTGCAATAGATTTTGATCAGGATTCATCAATAGATCTAACCTTTGATGTCGGTGCAGGCGTACCAGTCGCTAATAACACCTACATATTTGATATTGATCCCAATGTACCTCCCTATGAATATCCCTATGCAACCCTTGATGGTGATGAGACAGAGGCGATTATAGATCTTGACGGGTCTGGAAATGATTCAGACAATCGTGATATCGTATTTAGTTTTACAAGAGCTCTAAGGTATGGGGCCAGTACCCACCCCTTTGATGACAGAGCTGTGATTGCTTTTGATATTTTAGGCTCAACAGCATGGACTGAAATAGATAAGGAAGATATAGCTCAATCAGGTTATTTCAGTTTTATAGGTGATTTCCTCGGTGGTGAATATGGTACTACAGAACAGTGGATAGAGCTTGATTTAGGAACTGTTTATGATGGAACTAATTTTGAGAATCAATCAATGTCAACAACGCAATATTCCAAGGCTTCCTCAACAGTGTTTCAGAATGCTGACGGGTATTCGGCAGGAGATCTACAGGGCGTTGATATTGCCTCAGATGGAATTATGACAGGAATTTATTCAAATGGAGAGTTGATTCCTCTTTTCCGTGTGGGCTTAGCAAAATTTTTAAATAATTTCGGGTTATCCAATGAAGGAGGGAATCTCTTTCGGGAGACTCGCGACAGCGGAACTGCAATAACTAATAAACCTGGAGAGAACGGGCTTGGTACCCTTGCTCCTAACTCACTTGAAATGTCAAATGTTGATATCTCAGAAGAATTTGTTGCCATGATAACAACCCAGAGAGGGTTCCAGGCAAATTCAAAAACCATAACCACAACAGATGATATGATGCAGACAGTTATTCAGATGAAACGATAGTGCAATAATTGCAAGATTGTAAAAGTCTATTTAATTAAACTGAATATATTAATTCACAGGTTCAAAGGTACACAGGTTCAAGGGTAAATTAAAAGAGAAAAGGGCTTTATTGCCCTTTTCTCATGTTATAAATACCTCACCTCGCATGGATGGCAATTCAAAGAGCTTTTTTCCGTTTAGGTTCTATTTTTTAGTAATGCTTTAGCCTTAAGACCTTCAGGTGCAATTGTTAATTTTGTGCCCGGCAAACTCAAGCATTTTGATAAAAAATAGAAGATGCACTCCAAAAAGTTCTCTGAACCGCCATTCTTCGTAGATATAGTTTGATAATAATCAAAAAGTTCTATTCTTATACCCACAAAGCAATTTAGCTGCCAAAGACATTCAATTAGAAATAATTTATATAAGGTAATGGACGTTTGAGCATTCATTTGTGCTTCCTAAAATATAGTTGAATTTTATTTTGGAATTGCATTTGCCATTGCCCACAATTTATTGTATTTTGGTGTTGATGCTGTATATAGCTTAGTACAAGCTTAAGACATAGCAATACTGAATTGTTGAGGAAAGTTTATTATGAATCACGATCGGATGACATACAGAATTGAATGCTATGCGGAACCGCGGAGCTGACTACGTCAGTCCCTTGTACCGGCGCTTTGCGCCAGAACAAGGAGCTTGACCGGATACTGGGTGCTGCACCGCGATTGCGTTTCTTGGAGATCAAATGGTTCCAATTTATTTATATAAATTCGAAAAGATAAGTGAGCAGGCATTGAGGAATTTGAAAAATGCTCAAATATTTTTTAACACCCCCTCAAGCTTTAATGATCCATTTGACTGTTCTGTCCTTGAAGCTTCTGTAGTGTTGGAACCTGAAGATTATATTAGTATTTTTAAACACTACATAAACGAGAAAGGTATTGTTCTCGACTGCGACATAAGAAACATTTCTGACATTCCTGAAAAATACAAAAATCAAATATTCACCGGTCTACAGCAGTCTTTGAAACAAAAACAATATCAATGGCTTTTTGAGACTGGTTGTACATGCTTCTCTGAAAGAAAAGATTATATTTTAATGTGGTCGCACTATGCAGACGACCATAAGGGATTTTGCCTTGAGTTTAATACCTCTTTTAAACCCTTTCAAAAAGCAATAAAGGTCGAATATTCTGATACATTTCCTTCAGTCAATTCAACGAAATTAATTGCAGAGAATCCGGAATTTGACAAAGAGACGTTGAGTCCAATTTTAACAAAATATAAATGTTGGTGCTATGAAAAAGAGTGGCGAATATTTCATCGAGAACCTAATAAACCATATGGTTATGATGTTGATGCTTTAAATGCAGTTTATTTTGGTTCAGCTGCTGATGATACAGATATTGAAATTGTATGTTTGCTTTTACAGGGGCAGAGTAAAAATACAAAATTTTATAAGGCACGGGAAGACACTTCTAAGTATTCACTTCATTTTGATGAGTTCTTTTATACGCCTTATATTGAACACAACAAATAAATCAACGGACGCAAAAAACCGCGCCGCTTATTTAAACGTTAGGGTGAAAACAAACATCACATGAAGAAAGGATTAAATAACAAATTAGCTGGTCAAATTGGTGAATATTTAGTTTGCGCGGAATTAGGTAAAAGAGGTTATATAGCTACTTCATTTACAGGTAATGTTCCAGAATTTGACCTAATCGTAGCCAATGACAATCTTGATACTATTCCAATTCAGGTGAAAACTTCAAGGGGACATAGTTGGCCAACAAGAGCTAATTTATGGATCAATGTTGTAATTGATGAAATCAATAAAAAGCAAATTGATCAAGGTGATCAGATAATATCTAATCCTAATTTGATATATATATGTGTTGCTTTATCTGAGCCAGATTCAAAACAAAAAGATAGATATTTCATCTTGCAAAAAAAAGAAATACAATCGATTTGCTCAGCTAACTACAGAGAATGGATGTTTAAACACAATTGGAAAAGGCCAAGAAATTATAAATCCCTAGATAATCGTTATGAAATTAATAATATGTTAGAATTTGAAAATAATTGGGAATTAATAGAAGAAGCATTAAACAAACCCTAACAAATGCATTCAGACCGAATTCACCCGCCGTTCGTTCCTCACTCTGGGTGAATTGGCTGATGCTGGTGTTATGTAAAGCACCAAGAGCTAAGGTAAAATATGATACACGACAAAAAATAAATCCTAATCAAGGTTTCCCCTATTGTTATCTTCGTGATCCTGCCCCGAAAAAGTGGAAGATAGGTTAAGCCACTTTTCTTAAGTTATACCATTCCTGCTCGCAGTGAGCAGGCGCTTTCCAACCATTTGCAGAATGCTTCCTCCTTTGATTATAATAAATCGCAATATATTTAAAGAGAATGCTTTCTGCTTCGTTAATGTTTTTTAATCTAATATGATAGATTAATTGTGTTTTAAATGTATGAAAAAATGATTCCGCAACAGCGTTATCCCAACAATTTGTTGTTCAGCGTGCAATAATGACCCCTTTATAAGAAAAACAGCGTCGAAAATTGACCCCCCTGATATAAGAATCTTCATGAATTAAAACATGGAGGTCAGGAGGATGTTGATAGTGGAAACAATA
>JAIOSM010000272.1 GCA_021107575.1 Desulfobacteraceae bacterium
GATCGGTGGAGGTATAGCGGGGATGACAGCGGCTCTGGGTATTGCTGACCATGGGTATGAAGTCTCTTTAATCGAAAAAACAGATCACCTGGGCGGGAATTTAACCTGGCTCAAGCATACTATTGACGGATTATCCTGCGAAGACCTTTTAGAAGACACCATTACCAAAATCACAAAACAGCCTTTAATCAAAACATTTCTTAATAGTCAAATTATCAGTTGCACCGGATATGCAGGGCAGTTCATAACCATTATTGAGAATGAAGAAAAACAGCCTGTAACCATTGAACACGGTGCCACAATACTTGCCATGGGAGGCAATGAAGCAAAAACAAAATCTTTTAATCATGGTGCTGATAATTCGTCAGTGATCACCCAGAAAGAGCTTGAGATAAAACTTGACGATAAAACGATTGACCCACAAAAGCTTAGCAGCATTGTAATGATTCAGTGTGTTGATTCCCGGCAGGAACCTAAGAACTACTGCAGCAAAGTTTGTTGTCCCACTGCTTTGAAACAGGCTATGACAATTAAGAAACTAAACCCTGAAGCGGAAGTGTATTTTTTATACAGAGATATGATGACCTGTGGTTTTTTAGAGACCTTTTTTACCCAGGCCCGCAAAGATAATATTATTTTTATTTCCTATGAGACAGATAATTTACCCCAGCTTGAAGAAGTTGAAGGGAAAATAATTGTTAATGCCTTTGAACCTGTTTTAGGACGACCAATTGAAATAAGTGCCGACATGGTTGTTCTTGCCACAGGAATAATACCTGAATTCCCGGATTCTTTAGCTGCCATGTTTGGGATATCTCAAGATACAGATGGATTTTTTCAGGAGGCAGAATCGAAATGGAGACCTCTGGATTCTATAAAAGAGGGTATCTTTGCCTGCGGTATTGTTTATTCTCCAGGCTCTGTTCCGGAATCCATTTCATCTGCAGAGGCAGCAGCTCACAGAGCCTTGAGTATAATTTCAAGACCGACTCTCAGCTGTTCCCAGATAGTTGCCCGGGTCCGCCATAGTTTATGTGCGCTTTGTCAACAATGCATTGATGTTTGCCCCTATGGAGCAAGGATGCTTAATGTGGAAGAAACCAAAGTGCTGGTAAATGAAGTCATGTGCCAGGGATGTGGTGCCTGTGCAACAACATGCCCTAATAATGCATCAGTGTTGCAGGGATATTCAGGACAACAGATGCTGGGTGTGATTGATGCTGTTTTTATGGACATTCTGAATTAATTAGACTAAGAATATTATGAATGCCTTGAATATAGGAGAGATATTTTGAATACTAATTTAAAAGCTGGAACCACAAAAAACCGACTGGCCTACCCTATGGATCAGATAAAAGAGATGCTGCGGCCCTGTATCCAGTGCGGTACCTGTACTGCTTCATGTCCAAATGCATTTGCCATGGATCATACACCGCGCAAGCTTTGGCGGCTGGTGCAGGCAGATATGATTGATGAAGTTTTCAAAAGCAAAACGTTTATTTTGTGTTCTTCCTGTTATTATTGCACCCTCAGATGCCCCAGAGGACTTCCTCTTACCAGAGCAATGGGACTTTTAACCCAAATGGCTCAAACACAAAACCCGGAACCTTTTAAAAAGAGCCATCGATTCTATCAGGAGTTTATACAAAGTGTCCGTCGTCACGGCAGGGTGAATGAAACTGAATTTATGTCTTTATTTTTCTTGTCCATGAAAAGTCCGGTTTTGCCTTTTGAATATGCATCTTTAGGGATAAAGCTCATGCAAAAGAAGAAAGTATCCATACCCAACCTCAATATATGGAAAAAAGATCGAAACGGATTGGGAAAAATATTCAACAAGATCAGAGAGATAGAGGAGCAAGCATGAAATATTTTTATTACCCGGGCTGCTCTCTTGAGGGCACTGCCAAAGAATATCATATTTCCACAACTTCATTGATGAAGGCCTTAGGAGCGGAGCTTGTTGAAATTGATAACTGGAATTGCTGTGGCGCAAGTGCGGCTGAATCAGTCAGCGACCTGCTCTCATATGTCCTGCCGGCACGAAACCTTGCCATTGCTGAAAAAATGAGTGCCGAAACCATTGAAACCGGGGAGGCTCTTGATATTCTGGTGCCATGCAGCGCCTGTTACTTGAATCTAAAAAAAGTAACTGAAGAGATTAAAACTAATTCCCAGCTATTCGATACCATAAACACTGTGCTCAAAGAAGATAACCTTGAGTTTAATAATAAACTTCAGGTAAGACATCTTCTGGATGTCCTTGTCAATGATGTGGATATTGATTTTTTTAAAACTAAAGTTAAACACTTTTTTGAAAATTTTTCTGTGGCACCCTATTATGGATGCCAGTGTCTCAGGCCTTATCATGTGTTTGACAATCCTGAGAAACCAAAATCCATGGAACCTCTTATTCTGGCCACCGGAGCCACAATTCACGCTTGGGAAATGGCTGGCAAATGCTGCGGGGCATCTCATATGAGTACTAAGCCCGAGGTGGGCCAAACCCTGGTAGGAAATATTTTAAAAAGTGCCAGGGGAGCTGATATGATTCTAACTGTCTGTCCCATGTGCCAGATGAACCTGGAGGCATTCCAGCGAAAAATAGGCAAGGCTAACAATGAGCTATTTAATATGACTATTTTGTATCTACCCCAGTTTATGGGAATGGCAATGGGATTACCTGAAAAGGATATCCGGCTGGATTTGAACCTCAGTATAACCAAACAATTTAAAGCAAAATATTTTAATATATGTTCTAATAGAAATCTGGGCGCGACCACTAAACCTGAAACGTTGATGACAGCATCGGCATAACCGAATTAGATAAAGGAGAACAATTATGTTTAGAAAAATTTTACTGGCAACAACACCCATTGACGAGAGCAAGGGGGCATCAAATCTTTCTTTTGCTTTGGCAAGGCCGAGTAGTTCTAAACTTTTTGTTTTCCATGCATATGGTCTCGCCGAAGAGGGATGGAGCAGCATTCGGTATCTGTTGCCTTCAGGAAAAGTCGAAGAAGTTAAAAAAGAATTAACAAAACATTACGAAGATGAATTGTCTCAAATCAACGATTATCAGGTGGAAGTAGTCCCGGGGGTTCCCCATGATGAAATTTTAAGATTTGCAAGAAAAGAAAACGCAGATCTTATTGTTATGGGACCCCATAAGATAGAGGAAAATCAGCCCAGGATTTGGGGATTGACCGGAAGTACCCTGCAAAAGGTTAGTTTAAGGGCTCGTTGCCCTGTCATGGTCGTACCTCCAGATATGCCCAAGATTTATCCATCAGGTGATGTTGAGTTATCGGCTGAAGACCGTAAAAAATATAAAATTCTTGTGGTTGATGATGAATTATCTTTAAGAGATTCATTAAAGGAATGGCTTGAAGAAGAAGGTTTCACTACGGGCATGGCAGAATCCGGCCAGCAGGCTCTGGACATGCTTGCAAAAGAAGACTATCACCTTATGCTCACTGATATCAAGATGCCTGGCATGGACGGAGTTGAGCTCTTAAATCGTGCGAAAAAAAATTATCCTGACCTGGGAGTAGTCATGATGACTGCTTATGCCACTATTGATACGGCAGTGGATGCCATGAAAATTGGTGCTCATGACTATTTGATCAAACCTTTTGATCCGGAATTGCTGATCCCTAAGATTTTAAAAATCCATCAGGATTTTGAGGTAACAAAAGGACGTCTGAAAGTAGCATTTGCCAGTATTGTTTTGGCTACGGATTTTAGTGAACCAGCATATTGTGCCTTTGATTATGCCATGAAGCTTGCCCAGTATTACGATGCAAAACTGCATATTTTTCATGCCCTTCCCTTATCTGATGATAAGGAAATCCTCTCTCAGTCTGTTATTGAGGAAAATATAGAAGAGGCCATTGAGCGTATGAAAAAAAAATATGGGGCAGATTTAAAAGACAGTGTAGAATACTCCCTGGAATCATGGGAAGGCACTCCCCATGTGGAAATTCTTAAATATGCCCGATGGAAACATGCTGATTTGATTATTATGGCTCATCA
>JAIOSM010000001.1 GCA_021107575.1 Desulfobacteraceae bacterium
CATACTGCTGTTGCAGCGACTATGTTTCCTCTTCTTATGACCATATATGCAATGTATACTGATGAGGAGAAACCAACTAGATTCGGCAAAGGATTATTCATGGGGATGGCTTTTGTGGCTGGTGCAGGAAGTATTGTAACACTTCTGGGAGCTGCAAGAGGTGCTGTGGCACTTGGTTTTTTCAAGGATATTATTGGAAGAGACGTAAGCTTTTTTGAACTCACATTTTATATGTTTCCAATTGGATGGATAATGACATTCCTTTTATGGGGATTTTTCATGGTTTTTTTCAAACCTGAACAAAGCACGATACCGGGGCTTAGAGAGAAAGCAAGGAAATTGAATGCTGGTATGGGCGGAATGACTAAAAATGAAATTCTTGCTCTTATCATTATTTTTTGCTGCATATCTGTCATGGCTGCTGAACAATTTGTACCCCTTTTGAAAGCTATCGGGAAAACAGCCATTATTTTAGTATCCACCATCCTCTTTTTTGTATTACGTATTCTGGATATCAAGGATCTTGAATCAATTCCATGGAATATTATTCTGCTCTTTGGCGGTGCAATGAGCATTGGTTTTTGTCTTTGGCAAACCGGGGCTGCAGAATGGCTTGCCATAAACTGGCTCACCATGTTTCAGGAATCACACTGGTTTGTTTTTGTCATGAGCATTGCCTTTTTTGTTATGATTATGACCAATTTTATCATGAATGTGGCCGCCATTGCGATATCCTTACCGGTTGCACTGGTTATTGCACCCTATCTTGGTGTAGCACCGGAGGTTATTCTTTTTGCCGCTCTTGTAACTGCTGGAATGCCTTTTTTACTTCTGGTCGGAGCTGCTCCAAATGCCATTGCTTATGATTCAAAACAGTTTTCAACAGGAGAATTCTTCCTATATGGTCTTCCTGCCAGTGTAGTTTTAATGATAGTAATTGGGATTGCTGTTGCAGTTATCTGGCCGTTAATGGGCATGCCAATACTTGTTCAATAATATTTAAAGGTATCTAAAAAATGGAAACAAAAAAAGTTCGAGAGGTAATGATTCCTTTATCTGAATATGCCACGGTAAATGAACATGACACCCTTGCAGATGCGATTAAAATACTTTATCATTCGCAAAAAGCAATATCAAATACTGACTATAAACACAGAGCAGTTCTTGTTTATGATGAAACCGGGAATATCTCCGGGAAAATCAGCTGTTTTGATGTTTTACGTGCGCTTGAACCCAAGTACAGCCAGTTTGGACACGCTGACCATCTCAGTAAGATTGGATTATCAAGATTTGGACTGAGTAATGACTTTCTCCATTCTTTGGTTGAACAATATAACCTTTGGGATGAGAGCTGTGAATCCCTTGTAAAAAAGGCAAAAACAAAAAAAGTCAAAGAAATCATGTATTCCCCCCAGGAAGGAGAATATGTCAGTGAAGATCTCACTGTCCCGGAGGCTATACATCAGTTTATCCTGGGTCACCATCAGTCTTTACTTGTACTTAAACAAGATAAGGTGGTCGGCATATTAAGACTTATTGATATTTTTAAGCTCATTTGTGATTTAATTATAAAAGAATAATCATATTCCCTCCAGGATTGTAAAGAACTCAATCAATCCTGGAGGATTTATATTACAAAGAAATTTTAAACCGTTTCATTTTCCTCCATAAGGTGGTGCGATCCATACCCAATGTTTGTGCAGTTTTAGTGCGATTACCCTGATGTCGTTTTAGAGCCTGAAGAATTTGTTTTGCTTCAAGGTCATCTTGTGGAGAAATATTAGTATTGTTGTTTATCCCGTTGCTGTGGTCTGTTTCAACCCAATTTTGGATATGAACAGGCAGGTGATGGGATTCTATCAGTTCTTCCTGACAGATGATCAGGGCATGCTCCAGAATATTTTCAAGCTCTCTGACATTTCCCGGATAATCATAATTAAGCAGCAACTTCATGGCATGTTCGCTTATGCCCGGATACAGGTACCCTCTGACCGCACACAGCTTTCTCAAGATATGCTTGATTAAAATCGGAATATCCGGCTGATGCTTTTTTAAACTGGGCAGGTCAATGCGAAAGACGTTGAGGCGGTAATAAAGATCTTCTCTAAACAACTTTTTTGCCATGAGCTTCTCCAGCCCTCTGTTAGTGGCAGAAATGATGCGGACATCTACCTGGATAAGACGGGGACTCCCCAGTCGGTAGAATTCCTTGTCCTCAAGGACCCTTAGCAGTTTTGCCTGTAACTCCAGAGGGATATCACCTATTTCATCCAAAAAAATGGTGCCGCCATCAGCTTCCTGGAATCGGCCGGGTTTATCTTTGATTGCACCTGTAAATGCACCCCGGACATAACCGAACATTTCAGATTCCAATAAATTGTTAGGAATGGCTGCGCAGTTAACTTTTACAAAGGGCTGCTCTGCACGTCTGCTTGCCGTATGTATTACCTTGGCCATGAGATCTTTACCCGTACCCGTATTCCCTTCAATCAGGACAGTTGCATTTGTTGCAGCTACAACTGCTGCTTTTTCAAATATTTTCTGCATCACAGGATCTTTGCCTATCATATCATGGAAGGTATATTGTTTTTTAATGACCTGGTTTAATTGATAAGCAAGGGTTAAATCCCGAATAGTAGCAAGCCCGCCGATAATCACATCCTTTTCATTTTTCAGGGGAATATAGCTTGCCAGAATGGGAATATCTTCTCCTTCGATATTTGTGATCCTCCCCTTTCTGTTGATCTGAGACTTGCCATTAATCATGGTCTTTGCAAGTAATGATGCACATATTTTATCGTTGGTGCCAAAAATTATGGAACAATTTTTACCCAATATCTGGCGACGGTTATAGCCGGATATCTTTTCAACGGCCGTATTGAAAAAAGTGACATGCCCGCCCTTGTTCACTGTGAAAATTCCCATATCAATGCTGTCAAAAATATTTTTCAGAGTCCGTTCCTGGTGCTCCACCCGCTGGATCAATTCTGACAATGTTGAATGGTCCTGCAACACAGTAAAACATCCCTTTACCTTTTTGTCAGAGGTATGCACCGGCACTACAAACCGGGTCACCATATGCCTTGTGCCCTTACCGTTGATAATCTCCACATTGGGGCATTCTGTTCCCTGGAGCATTCCTCCCTGAAAAGGACATCGACCATGGCAGGGAATAGAGCAACATAATTTATGGCAGGTCTTGTCAGCTACATCTGATTCCTTTACACCCATGAGGAGCATGGCGCTGCGGTTTAAGGTTACTATCTTTTTGTCTGCTGTTACAAAGGCACCAATACTAAGAAGATCAAAAATTTGAAACCATTTTTTGTACATGGTTTTGAAATCTTTATTATCTATAAACATAAGTTTTCTCCTGCTTTTTTAATGTTGCTGCACAGTGTTGCACGACTGTTGCGCAACACTGCCAATGATGCATTATTTATGAAGCAGCTTCAATGCAGAATAATATAATTGTTGCAATCATGCAACAATTATTCATAATCACTTCAAGATTCAATACAAAATATCATTTTATCGCCCAAGAACCATATCCAACTGATCGTGGCACATTTTGTGCTGATAGTAAGGTGCAACGATGAACAGACTTAAAAAAATAATTATTTTGGTTGAGGGCTTAGAAATGCAGGTATTTATATCTACAGTCCTGAAAGAAGCTTTGTTTACGCCTGTTACTGCTGAACATATTGACGATGCTCTTGAAAAAATAATTACACAAAACCCTTTACTGATCATCATTGATATGATGATGCCAAAAGAACAAGGGGTTAAAATGTATCGGCAGATTAAAACCCATGAAAAATTTAAAAATCTTCCGGTAATAATGCTCTCCACTCTTGCCAAAGAAGCATTTTTTCAATTTCAACATATTGAATACACTCTGCCTCACCAAGGTTTGCCAAAACCCGAAGGGTATTTGTCCAAGCCGCTGGAAACAGAAGAGTTAATTTATACTATCAGGAAAATTATTAAAAATCAGCCGGAAAGGAAAACCAAATGTCTTTAAGGATCGGATGCTATATTTGTCATTGCGGAATTAATATTGCTTATAAAGTAAGAGTTGAAGAAGTTGCTGCGTTTGCAGGAAAGCTTGATGATGTTGTGGTGTCAAGGGATTATAAATTCATGTGCTCTGACCCGGGTCAGGAAATGATTGAAAAGGACATTAAGGAATTTGGCCTGAATAGGGTGGTAGTAGCCTCCTGTTCACCCAGACTTCATGAAAAAACCTTCCAGGCAGCCTGCAAACGGGCAGGATTGAATCCGTATATGTTCCAGATGGCATCGGTGAGAGAACAGGTCTCCTGGGTTACAACAGATGAGGACGAGGCCACTCAAAAAGCCAAAACACTGATGGCAGGGGCCATAAACAGGGTAAAGCACCACCATTCCCTTGAAAGCCGAAAAGTTGAAGTTCACCCGGATGTCTTGGTAGTGGGCGGTGGTATTGCCGGTATGCAGGCAGCTCTTGATATTGGGAATTCTGGACATCAAACTTTTCTTGTTGAAAAATCCACCACCATTGGCGGGCATATGCTCCAGTTTGATAAAACTTTTCCCACACTGGACTGTGCAGCCTGTATTGGTACCCCAAAAATGGTTGAAGTTGCCCAGAACGATCATATTAAATTGTTTTCCTATAGTGAAGTTATTGAAGTTTCAGGGTATATTGGTAATTATTCAGTCAAAATTTTGAAGAAACCACGTTATATAGATGCAAAACTTTGTACCGGATGTGGCGAATGTGCAACAGTCTGCCCTGTGAGTTCTCCCAGTGAATGGGACGAATCCCTGGGAGAAAAAAATGCTATTTACAGAGCATTCCCCCAGGCAGTTCCCATTACTTACTGTATTGATAAAAAAGACCGGGCGCCCTGTGTGGGCGCATGCCCTGCCCATGTGAATGTTCAGGGATATATCCAGCTTATTAAAAAAGGTGAATACACAAAAGCCTGTCAATTAATCATGGAAAAAATACCACTGCCCGGTGTACTGGGAAGGGTTTGCCCGCACCCCTGTGAGCTTGAGTGTCGACGACAGGAATTGGATGAACCTGTTGCCATCAGAGATCTTAAACGGTTTGCAGCTGATCAGGTGGATATGACTACTCTTGCAATCCCGGATATTGAAGACAAAGATGCAAAAGTTGCCATTATAGGGTCTGGTCCTGCAGGTCTGACTGTAGCTTATGACTTAAGATTAAAAGGATATCAGGTTACCATTTTTGAATCATCTGAAAAAACAGGCGGCATGCTCAGACTGGGCATCCCTGACTACAGGCTGCCAGCAGAAATCCTTGATAATGAGATTGGCTATATTCAAAGAATGGGCGTAGATATCCAGACAAAAATTAGGTTTGGAACAGATGTCACACTTGAAAGCTTAAAAACTTCAGGGTTTTCCAGTCTCTTTTTGGGCATAGGAGCCCATGATGCAATGTCTTTAGGGATTGATGGTGAAGATCAGACAGGAGTAATAGATGCAATACAGTTTTTAAGGGAAATAAATCTTGGGGGGCAAATCTGTCCCGGAAACGAGGTGGTCG
>JAIOSM010000068.1 GCA_021107575.1 Desulfobacteraceae bacterium
AATCTTAAATACTATAATAAAATTATTATTAATTCTCCCTGAAATCGAATTAGATAGCTTGAATTATGCTTTTCCTATCCATGTAGAGGAGTTCCACTTGCTTTTAAAGCTACCTCAAACATTATTTCTGCAAGGGTAGGATGCGCATGAACCGTGCGTACAAGATCTGAAACAGTTAATCTCTTTTTAACTGCTAAAGTACCCTCGGCAATTAAATCAGTTGCATGGGGGCCTATTATATGCACACCCAGTATAGTTTCTGTTTTATTTTCAACTACAATTTTTGCTTCACCTGCAATTTCACCAATTGCCTGAGCTTTCCCAAGTGTTCTAAAGTTTACTGAAAAACTTTTTACATCGATACCCTTCTCAATAGCCTGGGCTTCTGACAACCCGACATTGGCAATTTCCGGACTTGTAAAAATAGCCCCTGGAATTGCATCATATTTCATCGTACTTGCTTTACCAATTATATTATCAATGGCAATCATCCCTTCATGAGAAGCGACATGGGCAAGCATCACTTTAGAGGGCCCAATAATATCACCAATTGCATACACTCCATCAATTTCAGTTTCAAGCCTTTCATTAACATTAATCCAGCCTCGATCATCAGTTTTAAGACCGATATTTTCTATACCAATTTCAGAAGCAAGAGGAGTTCTTCCAACACAGACTGCCATTTTTTCACACTCAACAATCTGTAGAGGGATATCTTTTGCTTTCATATTATCACTATCTAAAAACGGTGAATTCCCAATGATTAAGGATAATTTTTCTTTATCCTGCTCAACTCTTTCAACTACTTTAGCAGTTATAATTTTAATTTTCCTTTTTTTCATTTCCCGCTGCAATACCTTGGAACAACTTTCATCTACTGAAGGTATTGGCAATAATCTTGATAAGGCTTCAACAATTGTTACATGTGATCCTAAAGAAGCAAGAATAAAAGCAAACTCACACCCTATTACTCCTCCCCCGACAATTGTTATGGACTCAGGTATACTGTCGATCCTTAAAAGATCATCACTTGATAAAATCCTTTGATGATCAAAAGGAAACGCAGGCATATCCAAGGGCTTTGTTCCTGTAGCAAGTATCAATTTATTGAAAATAACTTCTTCTATACCACCATCATTTAGTTCTACAGTTATAAGCCCTCTATCCTTAATATAGCCCTTTCCTCTAACCAGATGTACCCCATTTTTTTTCAATAAAGATTCAATTCCCTTTCTTTGAGTTTGAATAACCTTTTCTTTTCTTTGCATTAAAGTATTGATATCAAAATCTATATCACCTGTAATATTTACTCCAAATTGGGCAATATTTTTAGTTTTTGTAAATAGATCTGCTGAATTTTTCATTATTTTGGATGGGATACATCCATGATTGAGACAAGTACCACCAAGGTTTTCTTTTTCAATCAAAGTTACTTTTATTCCATATGAAGCTGCCTTAAGAGCTGCAACATATCCACCAGGGCCAGCACCCAAAATTGATAATTTAGTATCCATTATATTTTCCTTTCTAATATATCCTTAATCTCCATATTTATTTTATATTATTCTGTGTTTACAATATAAGCAATGCTGAGCATTCAATCAATTTTGTTTTAAAATATTCATTTTTTCATTAATTTTTAACATTTTTATTTGACAATACCATTATTTTACTTTAAAATTCAAGAAAATAATTTAATTGTAGCAAACAATTATAAACAAAATGGAGTTCCCATGAAGATTGATAAAATTAACCTTCAAATTATTAGAGAATTAAAGCAGGGAAGAAAGTCATACAAAAGAATAGCTGATAAGCTGAAAATTACTGAAAATACTGTTAGATCTAGAGTTAACAAGCTTATAAAAAACGAAGTTCTTGATATATGCGGACTTGTTGATCCCTCATCATTACCAGAACACCGTGCTGTTATGATTGGCATTAAACTTTCTGAAATGAATATTGTTGACAAAGGAGAAGAGTTAAGCAAACTCAAAGGAGTTGTTTCAGCAAGTGTTGTTACTGGAAGATATGACATCATGTTAATGGTATTATTTAAAAAAGACTTTGGACTCCTTGAATTTTATACTCAGGAAATCTCAAATGTAAAAGGAATTAATTTTGTTGAAACTTTTGTGATTTATAAATCCTATAACCTCAAAGTTCCATATCAATTTTAATTTATATTAAAAACAGGAGGACACCATGACAAAACAATATAAAAATGCAAATAACCAAAACCCAAATAATCAAAACAATAATATAATGATGCCTGAATGGGACAATACTGAATACCAGGAACATCTTTCATCAGTGGAACAAACTATAAAAAAGCAACCCGCAAATAACAAATTTAAGACTACTCCCTTACATGAATGGCACGTCGAAACTGGTGCTAATATGGCTGATTTCGGTGGATATCATATGCCGTTATGGTATGAAACCGGAGTGAAAAAAGAACATCTCAGTGTCCTTAATTCAGTTGGAATTTTCGACACAAGCCACATGGCATGTATAACTGTTAAAGGCAGTGACGCTTTTAAACTTCTTCAATTTTGCTTTACAAGAAATATCCAGTCTTTAAGAATCGGAAGGTGTGCTTACGGTGCTTTTCTTAATGACAAAGGATATTCTATTGACGATGCACTAATCTATAAATTTTCTGAAGATGTTTTCATGATTTGTGTTAATTCAGGTATGGGGCATATTGTTTGCAATCATCTTATTGAAAATAAAGTTGCTAATAAACAAAACCTTTCTGTTGAAATTATTGATTTATCCGGAAGAATTGCAAAAATGGATATTCAAGGAAAAAATTCAGCCAGAATTTTAGCAAGCGTTTTAAAAAATCCTGATGAAATCTTTCAGGAAATGCCTTATTTTTCATTTAAAAACGTTGATTTACTTGACGGAACAAACATTTTGCTTTCAAGATCTGGATATACAGGAGAATTTGGATTTGAAATATTTATTAGCCCCTATGGAATTATTAAGTTATGGAAAGATATTTTAAAGGCAGGAAAAAACTTTAACATATTGCCCTGCGGCCTCGGTGCAAGAGACTCTCTTCGTGCTGGTGCAGTTTTGCCCCTTTCCCATCAGGATATTGGTAACTCTGAATTTATTAATCATCCATGGGACTTTGCTCTGCCCTATAATGAAGATAAAACCGATTTTACTAAAAATTTTTTAGGCAAAGACAAACTTACAAATAAAATTGAAAAACACATATATCCTTTTGCCGGTGAGAACCTCAGAAAGGTTGGCACTTCTCAAGATGCAATGGTTTTAGATGAGAAGCAAAACAACATTGGCACTGTTCTAACCTGTGCCACTGACATGGGAATTGGATGGCATAATGATAAAATTTTTAGTATTGCATCTACTGACCTGCCGAAAAATGTTATATTAAAAGGTCTCTCCTGCGGATTTGTTATGGTCAGTAAAAAACTTGAGTATGGTACTAAACTTAAGTTAAAAGAAGGGAAACGAACTATTAATGTTACTATTATGCATGATGTAAGACCAGACAGGACTGCCAGAAAAGCTATTACAAATTTTTATAATTAATGAATTGATATTAATAAAATTAATAAGGAGGTTGTTATGAAAGAAATCCAGGAATTAGATTTACCCGAAAATTTAAAATATGCAAAAACCCATGAATGGGTCAAAAAGGATAATGACAGAGTCAAAATTGGGCTTAACGATTATGCTCAGGATCAACTTGGAGAAATTGTTTTTGTTGAAGTCCCTGAAGTGGGTGATACCTTTTCCAAGGGTGATGAATTTGGAAACGTAGAATCAGTTAAAGCTGTTTCTGAAATATATATTCCTGTATCTGGTGAAATAATTGCAGTTAATGAAAATCTTGAAGATGCTCCTGAACTTGTTAATGACTCATGTTATGGAAAAGGCTGGATTGCTGAAGTTAAATTAAGTGATCCATCAGAACTTGACAGTTTACTGGACAAAAAAGCATATCTTGAAACATTGAAGGGATAAATGAGAAAGGATAATCGCCATGCGCTATCTTCCACACACCAAAGAAGACATTGATAAAATGCTTGAAAAAGCAGGGGGCTCTTCTTTAAACTCCCTGTTTGATTGCATACCTGATGAGTTAAAAACTAAAAATGGACTAAACCTCCCAAAACAACTTACAGAGTGGGAGCTTGATGAACATATGGATAATATTGCTTCTTCCATAAATGCTTCCAGGAAATGCAAATATTTCATTGGAGCCGGCAGTTATGACCATTTCCGACCTGCATCTGTGAACTATCTTATCTCACGTTCTGAATTTATGACAGCTTATACTCCGTATCAACCTGAAGTAAGCCAGGGAACACTTCAGGGGATATATGAATTTCAAACCATGATCTCCGAACTCACAGGCATGGATGTTTCCACTGCATCCCATTATGACTGTGGTACTGCTCTTGCTGAGGCTCTTTTAATTGCGTTAAAAAAGAAAAAAATCCAAAAAATTGCAATCTCATCTCTTATTCATCCGAGTCACAAAGAAATAATTAAAACTTATCTAAAACCATCCGGATATGAACTAGTTGAAATACCTTATAACAATGAAGGCTTAACTGATTTTGATCAAGTTGAAAACATGGGTGATCTTGCCGGAATAGCAGTCCAATCACCTAATTTTTTTGGAAATATTGAAAATTTAGCTCTTGCTAAAAAGATTTGTGATTCAAAAAAAGCTCTTTTTATAACTTCATTTACAGAAGCACTCTCTTTAGGTCTTTTAAAAAGCCCTGGTGATTTTGGTGCCGATCTTGTTGCCGGAGAAGGTCAGAGCTTTGGGCTCGCCAAGTCGTTTGGAGGGCCGGGTCTTGGACTTCTTGCAGGAACAAAAAAACAAATGAGAAACTTACCTGGACGACTGATAGGTAAGACAATAGATTCAAATGGTAAACAAGGATACGTTTTAACTCTTGCAACCAGAGAACAGCACATAAGAAGAGAAAAAGCCTCTTCAAATATCTGTTCTAACAATGGACTTAATGCCATGGCTGTTGCTATGTACCTTGCATCTGTTGGCAAAACAGGAATTAGAGAAATAGCACAACAAAATCATGATAAAGCAGACTTTCTCAAAAATGAACTTGAAAAAGTTGGTTTTAAAATTCCTTTTAAATCTCCATTTTTTAATGAATTTGTTGCAATCGCCCCCCAGGATTTTGCAGACAAAAGAGATAAGCTTAGAAATGATAAAGGAGTTTATGCGGGGATTAGATTGGAAAAATTTTTCCCGGAATTAAAAAATCATTACCTGTTTTGTGCTACGGAGACAATAAAAAAAGAAGATATTGAAAATCTTGCTCAGGAGGTAAAATAATGGAAAATCAAATAGGAACCTCAGGACTTATTTTTAATGAGCCTCCACTTTGGGAAAAGAGTGTACCTGGAAGATGTGGTATGTCAATTCCTGTCAATGATGTTAAAAGGGTAAAGTTTGATAAAGGATTAATCCGGGACAGTGTTGCACTACCTGAATTATCCGAACTTGATGTAGTACGGCATTATACAAGACTTTCCCAATGGAATTTTGGTGTTGACTCAGGTATGTATCCTTTGGGATCATGCACAATGAAATATAATCCTAAAACCAATGATGTACAGGCTTCTAAGCAAGAAATTGCCAATGTCCACCCGCTTTCAGGAGACGATGCTTCCCAGGGTGCATTAAAACTTATGTATGATCTGCAAATAATGCTTGCTGAAATTACTGGAATGCACTCAACTACGCTTCAACCTGCAGCCGGGGCACATGGTGAACTTGCAGGGATGATGATAATTCACGCCTTTCATGAAAAAAATGGTAGACAGCGTTCTAAAATTATAATTCCAGATACTGCTCATGGGACTAATCCTGCAAGCGCAACATTATGCGATTATGAATCCATCAAAGTATCATCAAATGAACAAGGGGTTTTAACCCCGGAAGCTGTTGCAGAAGTGATGGACGAAGATACTGCCGGGATTATGATCACAAATCCTAATACATTGGGATTGTTTGAAGAAAATATAAAAAAAATTGCTGACATTGTTCATGCAAAAGGTGGGCTTGTTTATGGTGACGGGGCAAATATGAATGCTGTTATGGGATTTGTAAAACCTGGAGAAATCGGCATAGATGTTATGCATCTAAACCTTCATAAAACTTTTTCAACACCCCATGGAGGCGGTGGCCCAGGCTCCGGACCGGTTGTAGTTACAAAAGAGCTGGAACCATTTCTACCTTTCCCTGTAATTACAAAACAAAATAATAAATATTCTCTTTCTGAAGACAGACCGGATTCCATTGGGCGCCTTCACACTTTTTTCGGTCATTTTGGTGTTATGGTCAAGGCATATGCCTATATTCTTTCCATGGGAGCTGAAGGCCTTAAAAATGTTAGTGAATATGCAGTCCTTAATGCTAATTATATTAAAGAAAGCCTTAAAGGGACACTCAATCTTCCTTATGACCGACCTTGTATGCATGAGTGTGTATTTAATGATGAAAAGCAGGCTGAATTTCATATCACTACAATGGATATGGCAAAAAGACTTCTTGATTTTGGCTTTCATCCACCTACAGTCTATTTCCCTCTTGTTGTCGAGGGTGCTTTTATGGTTGAACCGACTGAAACCGAATCAAAGCAAAGTATTGATGAATTTATTGATGCTGTAAAAGCCATTGCAAAAGAAGCAAAAGAAAACCCTGAGCTTTTGCATTCAGCACCAATTATCACAAAAGTTTCAAGGCTTGATGAAGTCCAGGCGGCAAGGAAACCATGTTTGAGAGGATAAAATCAGGCCAGATAGAATTAGATAGGATAAATAAACACAAGCGCCCTGCCCTTTGTCTTAATTTAGGAAAGACAGATTACTCAAGGGCGCTTGATCTTCAATATGATCTTGTTAATGCCAAAAAAAATAAATTAATTGAATATGACAGAATTATCTTAACAGAACATTTCCCATGTTTTACTCTGGGCAAAAGAGGTGGAGATGAACATATTGTATGTTCAAAAGAATTTTTAAAATCAAAAAATATTAAAGTCATTCAGACAACAAGAGGCGGAAATATAACTTATCATGGTCCTGGTCAAATCATTCTCTATCCAATTGTTGATATTAGCGCTTTAAAAATAGATATTCCAACATTTGTTAATATGCTTGAACAAGTTATGATATTAACTTGTGAGGCTTTTGGCGTTAAAGGTGAAAGAAACTGCAAAAATCCAGGTATATGGGTTGGTAATGCCAAACTTGGAAGTATTGGAATTTCTTTAAAACAAGGCGTATCTTTTCATGGTCTTTCTTTAAATGTGAATCCTGATTTAACACCATTTTCCTGGATTAACCCTTGTGGATTCAATGATATTGAAATAACTTCAATTGAAAAAGAGCTTTTAAAAACAAAAAATAATTCTCAAAAACCGAGCATTGAATTAAATATTGATAAAGTTAAAAATGTTTTAATGAAAAACTTTGAATCTGTTTTTCATTTTGATCTCAGGTATGTAAATGAAAATACCATGCCTGGTATCAATGAAACCACTAACAGTAGAGCTAAGCCTTCCTGGCTTAAAAGGAATCTTCCAAAAAGTTCAGGGTTTGAAAAAGTCAGAAATATCTTAAATGAGGAAAAACTTAACACTGTATGCCAGAGTGCTAACTGCCCTAACAAATGGGAATGCTTTTGCTCAGGTACTTCAACATTTATGATTCTTGGGAACCAATGCACCAGGAATTGTCGATTCTGTAATATAGAATCAGGTCTGCCTTCACTAGTTGATCCAGA
>JAIOSM010000251.1 GCA_021107575.1 Desulfobacteraceae bacterium
AATCAGAATTACTTTCTTCTCTTTCCAAAAGCATAATTTCTGTAAATCCATTAATTGCCTGGAGTATATTATTGAAATCATGGGCGATTCCACCGGCTAAAGTGCCAACAGCCTCCATTTTCTGGGCTTGTCTCAATTGTCCTTCAAGCCTTGCTTTTTCTTCTTCAGCACCTTTTCTTTCAGACACATCAGCAGCAATTACTCTATACTCAATAATATTTTCTTTAATATCTTTTATGGCTTCAATGGAAATACTTACCCATAAACTATAATTTTGCTTATGTTTGAGCTGTATTTCAAAATCTCTTATTGAATTGTTTTTATCTAAAAGCTTGTAGAAATAATTAAGAACATTCTCTTGATCATCTGTATTATAGAAAAGGTTGGAGATGGGTTGCCCACAAATTTCTTTCCTTGTATAATCCAATAAATTTTCTGTAGTTTTATTGCATTTTTTAACAATTCCGTTTTTATCAATAGTCAAATATGCATTAGGTGCATTTTCATATAGATCGCGATACCATTTTTCTCTCTCAATAAGATCAGAGGATGTATTTCTAAGCTGTTCTTCTTTCCTCCATAATAATTCAGCTCCTTTTTTCCCTTTTAACTCTCTGAGATATGAAAGAGAAGTAGTTTCAACAAGATCTATCAAAACATCAAGTCTGCTTTTAATTTCTTCCTCATATACAAAACAGGTGCCGTCAAATTTTAAAATAGTTTCATTCCCCGTATTAATAACCAGAATTCCATAGGAAGGCAGATAAATAAAAAGGCAATTTTTTGCTTGAAAATATTTTACAATTTTGAGATCTGCTCTGATTTTACCTTTAGATTTGTTAATTTGTGCTCCATTATAAACATAAAAAGGGATATAAATATAATTATCATCTCTATCAAGGATTTCTTCGGCAATAGAAGGGACTACAATTACACTTATTCCTTTTATATAATACTGAGCACAGGTTCTTAAGACATAGGCAATAATTCCATCATTATCTTCTTTGTTTTGCTTTTTATTCTGCTTATAAAAATATACAGGGGAAAGTTTTTTAAAAGTTATTAAATACTTCCCAAAGTACGTCAAAATAAAGCCTTTTATTCCTTTACCATACAATTTGTCCATAACACCTCTATCCCACATTTCTGTTGGTAGGAATGTAGTGCCGGTATGGTCAGTTCCTTTAAGTATCCCTGTTTGTTCTGCTTGAAAAAGCTCAAGTGAAATTCTTAAAATCTTTTTAAATGGTTTGTTGCAATCGAAAAAGGTAGTTTTATCTTTTTGTGTTTTATCAGGCATCATCATTCTTTATAATAAAAACAATTAAAGTATATTAAAATAACCAGTGTGCTATATGAAACAATCGACCTAATTCATGAAATTGTTAAGTAAAATTAATACAAATTTTACTTAAAAGCAATATAAAGTTTTAATTTGCGCTGATTTGGCGAAAGTACGCTAAGTATTAGAAAAAACACCCTTTGATTTTGTATTAAACTATAAAAAAAAATCATTATGTGATAAATAGTTTTTCCATGAAGGTTATAAAAATTGGTGGCGGTTGTTTTAAAGATGAAGCGGCAGCGCTTGCAATTATCAAATTGATATATAAACGAGGTAAAGGCAATATATTTGTATTGTCAGCATTTTCCGGAGTTACTGATTTACTGTTATCAGGAATTTCAGATGCTCTGAAAGATGAAAATACAATCTCTCCTATCATCAACAAGCTTAAAACGATTCATTATTCTTTTATAAATTATTTAATAGATGACAAGGCTGAAAAAAACACACAAAAACAGAAAATTATCTTGATATTGCAAAAACTTGAAAGATTTTATTTTGGGATCAATTTTACAAGAGAAGCTACTCCAAGAATGCGGGATATAATTGCATGCTATGGAGAAAGACTATCATCATTGATTGTAGCTTCAGCACTTTTGAGTAGAGGAATTAATGCAAGCTGTCTAATGCCCCATAAAATTGGAATTATTACCGATGGTAAATATTCTTATGCATCTGCTATAATTTCCAAAACTTCTAAAAATCTTTTAACTTTTTTCAAAAAACATGCCAGCAAAGATAAAATATTTTTTATACCAGGTTTTTATGGCATCAGTGAATCCGGAGAAATAACTACCTTTGGTCGCGGTGGCAGTGATTATTCAGCAGCTGTTATAGCGGCTGCGATTAAAGCTGATATTCTTGAAATATGGAAAGACACTGAAGGGTTTATGACTGCAGATCCTGATAATATTAAAAAACCAAAACTAATTCCAAAACTAAGCTATGTTGAAGCAGCAGAACTTGCATATACAGGAGCAGGTATCCTTCACCCGCGAACGGTTGAACCTGTTAAAAAAGCCAAAATTGATATCGCAATTAAAAATACATATAGCCCTGATGCTCCAGGAAGCTTAATAACAAGCAAGGGACATAAAACCAGTTCAATCATAAAAAGCGTTTCTTATACAAAAAATATTGCTGTTTTAAAAGTCCATGCTTCAGGTATTGGTGCAAGGCCAGGGATTCTTTCGCAAATAACAGAGAAATTATTTGCCAAGGGAGTAAATATTAAATCAGTGATCACGTCACAAACCTGTATAAGCATACTTCTCCCTAAAAATGATATTGATAGAAGTCAATCAATCATTCAAACAATCAAACCTAAACCATACATAAGATCGGAAAAATCCAAAAACGTTGCCTTGGTTAGCATTGTCGGTGATGGTATTCTGCGTCATAAAGGTATTGCTGCTAAATGTTTTACTGCAACATATGATGCCGATGTTAATATCCAGATGATTTCATTTGGAACATCCAATGCTGCATTATATTTTATAGTTGATGCAGATGATCTGGATAAAACGATTAAGGCTTTACATTCAAACTTTTTTGAATAATTTATCAGCCTGATTATTTTTTAACCCGTTAATGAATTAACTGAGCAGTCTATTTTGCCTTGACCCTTTTGATGAAACTATACGTCCTATTATCCACCCCAAAAAAAGTACACCGGCACCGGCAAGAAACCATTTAATCATGCCGACTTTTAAAAGAGTTTTATTTTTAAATTCAATATCTTCAAGTCTCTCTGAAAGCTCTTTGTTGATTTTTTTTAACTTTTTATTTTCGTTAATAATTAAAATAACTTTTTTGGATTTTTCCATTAAATCATTATAATTTTTATTAATTATTGAGTGTTTATCTATATAATCTTTTTTTTCACCAACAGACTTTGCTAAATGAGATATTAGCTCTTTTTTTTCCTTTTGAAATTTTTTGTCGGTTAAGTCCT
>JAIOSM010000224.1 GCA_021107575.1 Desulfobacteraceae bacterium
TTAAGAAATGTTCCGGTAGCAAGAACAACAGTTTTGGCAGAATAATCAAATCCTGTATTATCATAAATACCTTTGATTTCATTATTAACAATAATAAAATCTTCAACCATTGCCTGTTTTATATCCAGATTAGAAGCTTGCTCCAGGACTGTTTTCATATTCTGATGATATCTGGACTTGTCATTCTGGGTTCTTGTAGAATGTACAGCAGGGCCTTTTTTTGTATTCAGGGTGCGGTATTGAATAGCTGAAGAATCTGTGATTTTTGCCATGTGCCCGCCCAGAGCATCAATTTCTTTTACCAATTGCCCTTTTGCCATTCCTCCAATCGAGGGGCTACATGGCATATTTGCAATTTTATCAAGATCAATTGTCATCAAAAGAGTGGTGCATCCCATGCCTGCCGCGGCTAACGCTGCTTCACATCCTGCATGTCCTGCGCCCACAACAATAACATCATAATTTTTTTTATTTAAATTCATAATCCTCTATTATATATAAATGTATAGGTATAGGTCAAGAACAGGAGTTGTCCTAAATTAGTCCAAGCATAAATTGATGGTAATTTGTGGTTAGAGTAAAAGGCTATAGTGCTTATTATTTAGTCTTTAAAACGGAGTATCTTCTCAGAATAATATTAGCTAATCATATGGATCAAATTCCACCACAATTGAATCTCCATCAGCATTATCGGCTGGTTTAGTAATAGAAGGAGGAAGAAGATCATTAATATCCTTTCCAAGAATTTTCTGTGCAATCATTACGAATTTGTTTATGTATTCAGGTTTGTCTTTAATTTTTTTTACATTATTTATGCTTATTTTAACTTTTTGTGCAAATTTTAACCTTGCAGAGACTCCACCTTCGATTTCGACAATTTTAAAAATTTTAAATAAAATAGCTCCCATAAAAACCTCCTATATTATCCGATAAATGCTTCTTCAAATGCAGAGATTGCTTTTGGTAAAGCAATATTTAAAACCAGCCCAAGCGAGACTTGTGTCTTGTCCATGAGCATCCCCCATTGATATTCACCCATTGGAATTACCATGACTAATTTATTTGATACAAGGTTTAAAAGATAATATTTTCCAAGGGTTGGGAAACCGCTTTCGCTTAGTGCATTGTTCATACCTTCTGTGATTTGTCCAAAAACAGCACATGCTTGAGGGTTACTGTTCCAACCGGCAATACTTTGGTGTTCAGCAGAATCGAAAATATCAGTTGCCAGAAGCCCCGCACCAAGATTTGTTCTTAAATCTTCAATTGCTGCATTCAATTTCTGTATATTCATAATTGCTCCTTATAATATGTTACTAATATATATAGACATTAATACCCTATAATATAATTCGCAATAAAAAAAAAGATAATTATGCACTGAAGAATAGTTCTGTTTTAAGGAAAGAATCTCTAAGAAAAAGAAAACAATAATAGTGAAAGACCTGTTTTTTTGTTATATTACTTCATACTTGAATGGAAAAATAAATTATATAAAATTCTTTTCACCTTGTTGATGACAGTTTTGTTTAATAAGCATAGCATGATTTTTATTTTTTTATGGTTGTGAGGGTTAAAATTGGGGAATAACAGAAAATATAATGACTATAATACTTATTTAAAAGATCTTTATGGTCAAAGAGTACAGAAAATAACAGTTGACGCAGGACTTACATGCCCTAACCGCGACGGATTTTTATCAAGAAAAGGCTGTATATATTGCAATAATCGGGGCTCTGGTTCCGGGGCATTCTTTAAAGGTCAATCCATTGAAGAGCAGATAGACAGGGGAAGGCAGGCAATGATAAGAAAATATCATGCAAAATTGTTCCTTGCCTATTTTCAGTCATATACAAATACTTATACATCATGTGCAAATATGAAGATAATGTTTGACAAGGCGCTTTCCTATGATGATATGGTTGGTATGGCAATCGGAACGCGCCCGGACTGTATTGATAAAGAAAAAATTGATCTGATTGAGTCCTATGCTGAAAATTATTTGGTATGGCTTGAATATGGTCTTCAATCTGCCCATGATAAAACCCTTGATTTAATAAACAGGGGACATGATTTTCAGTCGTTTAAAGATGCTGTTAAGCTAACCCAGAATAAAAAAATCAACATTTGCGCTCACATAATTCTGGGACTTCCCGGAGAGAACAGGGAAATGATGCTTGAAACAGCGCGCCAGATTAGCATACTTGGTATTGATGGTGTAAAGATTCATCTTTTATACGTTATCAAAGGGACATATCTTGAAAAAATGTGGAAAAAGGGTGAATACACCTGTATGGAGCAGCAAGAATATGTTGAAACAATATGTGAATTTATTGAGTTACTCCCGGAAAATATCATAATTCAGCGTATCACAGGGGACCCAAACAAGGATGAGCTTGCAGCTCCACAATGGTCAATACGGAGAAATGAAACTTTTCAGATGATACAGCAAAGATTTGAAAAAAAAGGTATGTATCAAGGGAAGAAATATAAAAAGTAACATTTTTTTGATGGATTCACCAGGGCAATGAAGTGGGTTGATGAAGTTGACAACAACAAATGCATTTAGTATTTTACTGTAGGTGGAAATTTAAACTGATGAGCAGAGGGAATTGTTTGATTTATGAGTAGCAATAAACCCGCAAAATTGACTAATATCCTGATTCTGGGATTGGGAGGCGTGGGCTATTATCTTGCCAAACGTCTTGTACATGAAGGCTATGCCATCACCGCTATTGAGCCGGATAATGAATTGCTTCGCCATGCAGATGGAGATATAGATGCCCGCTTGATTCAGGGTAGTGCCATGAGCATCAAGTGCTGGAAAGAAGCCGATGCAGAAAAAATGGACTATCTGATCGCGGTTACCAATAATGATGCCGTGAATATGATGAGTTGTCAGATTGGACATCGATTTGGTATTCCACGTAAAATAGCCCGGGTGCGCTCCACAGAGTTTGGGAGTACTGATTCCCTCTTGAATGCCAGGGACCTTAAAGTTGATCTGATTATCCATCCGGAAGAGCTTGCTGCCCAGGAAATTTTTAGACTGATTACTCTTCAGGCCGGGAATGATGTCATCGCGACAGCCAAAGGGCAGATACAGGCTGTTGCCACTCGTATACATGAAGAATCACCACTGGCTAACAGGAAACTGAAAGAAATTTCCCGGGAGTATAATGAATTTGCCTTCAGGATAGTTGCAATTGCCAGGGGCATTACTACGCTGATACCCGGCGGGAATGATGAACTATTGCCCGGAGATCAAGCTTTTTTTATGACCAGTAACAAAAATTTGCCTCGACTGATGCAACTGACCGGTGTGGAACAGCAAAGCCGGCATCGGGTCATGATTATAGGTGGAGGGCTGGTAGGGCGCCGCCTGGCTGAGTTGCTGGGCAAAACAGTTAAAGTCAGACTTATCGAAAAAGATGAACTTACAGCCCAGGAGCTCTCCTTTGCGTTGAAGAACACAGAGGTGTTGCATGGTGATGGATCAGATTCAGAGGTGGTGGTTTCAGCAGGATTACTGGACATGGATACCTTTATAACTGCCACTGGTGAAAATGAGACCAATATCATGAGTTGCGTGATGGCGAAACATCTGATGACGTCACAAGATATCCGCAAAAACGGCAAGCAAAATAATAAACAAAGTAAATGTATTGCATTGGTTTACAAAGAAGATTATGTGGTATTGGCAACAACAATGGGATCAGATCTTGCTGTAAATAAAAAAATACTGGCCGGCAACAAGATTTTAAAATTTATTCGGCGGGGTGAATTGATTTCTGTGGCGCATCTTCATGGGTTTGATGCTGAAATGGTAGAAATTGTTGCAGCCCCTGACTCGTTGATTACCCGCACTCCCCTTTCCCGGATAGGATCCTATTATACCGGCAAGATAATGATAGGGGGCATCCTTAGAGGAGGCGCGTGGCAGGTTGCTGTTGGAGATACTCATATTCAAAATAATGAACGGGTAATTGTGGTCTGCATGTCACAGCATTTGAAAGATGTTCAGAAATTATTTTTTGTCTGACCTGATTTATTTTTTCCAGAAAGATGGATAGAATATAACCAGAGCTGAAAACATTTCCAGTCGGCCTACGAGCATGTTCCATGATAAGAACCATTTGCCTGTATCTGATATAAAGGCGTAATTTTGAGACGGGCCTACTCCACCAAATCCCGGACCGATATTCATCAGTGCTGCGATTACTGAACTCATGGCAGTCGTAATATCCATCGAATCCACCAATGACATGAAACATCCTCCACCCAGAATCAGAAAAATGTTAATGATAAAATAGCAGTAGGCAAGGTGGATGATTTTTGGATCTACCGGTCGCCTGTTTAAACGGACAGCTACAACTGACATGGGTTGGAAAAAGATGTTTTTGATAACAGCCACTCCGAATTTCCATATCAGAATATAATGTACTATTTTGATTCCACTGGTGGTTGATCCGGCACAGGCACCGATAAAGCACACAGCATAGAGAAACATCTGAGCTGCCTGGGGCCATAGTTCATAATCGGCTGTGGTGAATCCCGTGGTTGTTAAAATAGAGGTAACCTGGAAAGTTCCGTAACGGATTGAATCCATGAGACCATATGTGTTTTCCTTCCACAAAATCAATGATACCATGCCGCAGAAAAAGAGCATAAACCCAATATACCATCTGAGCTCAGTATTAATTCTTATGACGTGCCAATTTCTTTGGGCCATGTGGTAAAAAAGCATAAATGTCATACCGCCTAAAAACATGAAAACAATAATGACCCAGTCAAAGTAGGCATTGTTGTAGTGCCCGATACTGGCGTTCCAGGGAGAATAACCCGAGGTTGAAACCGTTCCAAAGGAATGACACAGAGAATCGAAAATTGACATGCCGCCAAAACATAATAAAAGGGTTTCCAAAAGGTTCAGAGCAATATAGATTCCCCACAGCCAGGCCATGGTATCCTTATTTCTGGGAATAAATTTTTCTTTGGTAATGACCTGACCGGGACTTGACTCAGCCCGGAATATACGAACTCCTCCCATTCCATGGGGTAAAAACATAATGGTTAATGTTAAAAAACCCATTCCACCAAGCAGATGAGACTGGCTGCGCCAGAACAACAACCCATGGGGAACAACTTCGATATCTGTCAGTATGGTTGCACCGGTAGTAGTATAGCCGGACATCATCTCAAAAAAAGCATCGGTAAAAGAGGGAATGGCTCCATGGATCATAAACGGCAGAGCAGAAACAGCAGAAATCAAAATCCATCCAAAAACAGCAATGAAAATGCCGTCCTTTATGTTTAAATTCTGAAACCTGCGAAAGAACCGCCATAATAGATACCCAAGACCAATAGTAATGATCGCGGTGATGGAAATTGCATACAGGTCATCTTCTTTGTAATACAGTGAACATATTATAGGAAACAGCATGGAACAGCCGGTAACAATTAATAACTTTCCCAGGATATTTGCAATAGATTTGTAATTCATAGGCAGCTAAATTTCATATCTTCCCTTAATTTGCAATATGTTTTTCAAAACCAGTAGAAAAAACGGGTTTAAGACTGTTACCATTCTTTTTAACAACTATCAAGCACTCAACATTATCAAGTTTGTTTACAAGTTCAATACCTTTTTGTCTGCCCATAATCATTAATCCTGTGGCAAGTCCATCGGCAAACATACAATTGTCTGCAACCACAGATACACTGACAATATTGTTATCAACCGGCCATCCTGTTTTTGGGTTTATAACATGGGAATAGGTCTTTTTGTTAAGTTCAAAAAAATTTCTATAGGTTCCACTTGTTGCAAGGGCTTTGTCAGATAAGTTTAGAATTTTATATGGTTTGTCGTTATACGCTTGTTTTGGCATACTTATACCAATTTTCCATTTTTTATGACCGCTTTTCTGTCCTGCCACATAAACTTCGCCTCCGATTTCTACAAAAAAATTTTTAAAGTTCGATTTCTTTAACAAGGTAACAATTGAATCAACACCATATCCTTTTGCAATGGAACCAAGATCAAGATTAAGGGATGAATTTTTTTTTGTCAGCATTTTGTCAGCAATAATGATGTTTTCAAAGCCTGTTTTACCTAAATAGAGCTCGATTGTTGTCTGGCCAGGAATTTTTGATACATTTTTTGTTGTTGCATCAAAATTCCAAAGGTCATATAAAGGTCTGACAGTGCCATCCCACGCTCCATCAGTGATTCTATAAAGTTTTTGAGCTTCGGTTATTACTTTATAAAAATCTTTTGAAATATGAATATTCTCATTTTTTTTTGCACTGTTGAATTTAGAAATTTCACTCATTTTTAAATAAAGAGACATCTGTTGATTGATTCTCTTTAATTGCACATCAATTTTCTGTTTTAAATCAGAAGGTTTAATGGTTTTGTGGGTATAAATTACCACATTGTAAAAAGTTCCCATTGTTTGCCCACTAATCGAGTATGTTTTTTTAAAACCTGTTGATAGAGCTTGTGGAGCCCCATACAAAGAGAGAATTATAATAAGAATAAAAACAGAAGATAGCCTGAGTTTCAATTTTAGGCCTTTTTATCCAGACTTTTAAGAAACCCTGTAAACTCAAGTTCATAAATATAAAAGAGAACCATTGTTATTGCAAAAATTAAGGGGCCATACAAAAGTCCTGCAAGCCCGAAAAGATTTAACCCGCCAAGGATTGAGAAAAATATTACAACAGTGCTCATATTTGCAGAACCACTCATGAAAAGTGGGCGAACAAAGTTATCTATCATTCCAACAACTACAACAGACCATATAATCATAAATACACCTGATTTTATATAGCCCGCAATAAAGAGGTAAATTGCTGCCGGTACCCAAACAAGAGCGGTTCCAACTACAGGAATAAGTGAGGCAAAGCCCATGACAGCGCCCCAGAAAAATCCCGGAAGACCGCAGATGGCAAAGGCAATGCCGCCTGCAAGTCCCTGGCCGGCTGCTGTAACAGCCGTTCCCAGCATTGCTGATTTTGAGACAGCTTTTATTTTTTCAATGAGAATTATTTCATGCTCTGCTGAAAGTGGCATAAGGTGAAAAATATAATCAAACAGACGTTTTTGATTCTGTACCACAAAAAAGAAAACAAAGATCATCAAACCGAAATTTATGAAAACAGCAGAGATATTGCTTACTATGGCACCACTTTTTTTAATTAAGAATTTTCCGCTGTTTGTAGACACGCTTGTAATTGTTGCATTAATATCGATATCATTTAAAAAGCCTGCATTGGGCAGGTATTGTTTAAATAATTGACTGATTTTTACAAGATTACCTGCCATAACCCAGTCATTAATTGCGTTAAACGAGATTATACCCTGCCTTATAACAAGTGACATCAACAACATAAAAGGAATCATTATCACAACAACCAGAAGAAGACACAAAATGGCAGCGCTAAGGTTTTTTTTGTGTTTTACCTTTTTTTGCACCCAGTCATAGAGAGGTGTTGCAAGAATTGCCAGGATAAAACCAAAAATAATGGGATTAAGATATATATTAATCATTTTATAGCATAGAAAAAGACTTGCAAAGATAAGTATGAATAAAAAATAATGGGAAATATTTAATTCTTCTTTCACAGCAGATCTCCTTTTATCATTAGACCATTTCATTATCAGACAAATTTACATATCTGGCAATCAGTATTTTTTGACTGATTCTATTTGGTCATGTCAAGCCATTGTTTATATTTGCACATTCCTGCAAGTGCTTTCACTGCTCTTTCAGGAGTCGGGAAAAACACTCCTTTATATTTTTTACCTTCTTTTCTGTACAGAGTTTTTGTTTTGTCGTCAACCAGAAGACTAACTCCTACTATTGGTTTTTCATATTTTTCACTAAGATTTATTATATGGTTGATATAGTTTTTTTCCATTTCAGTGATCAGGTCATGTATTGCAGCAATATCATTTTTTGGAAATGAGGGGTCAATGGCGGAAAGACCTGTCAGCATTTTATGCCCAAGAATACCCTGTCCATGAATCCCAAGGTGAAGGACAGCATCACATCCATCCCATTTAATCAGTTCTTCTGAGGTTATAATAGGAGTTTCAGGCTCTCTTTCTCCAACAATATCAACAGGGTTTGCATGGCTCCAGAAAGTAGGAAGTATATTATCAAGCTTAGCTTTTATTGAATCTGAAAGCTCAGGGACTATCAGTCCGTTTTCTATACATAAATCAGTTGCTACCACTCCCCAGCCACCGCCTAAGGTCATAATTGCTACCCTGTTGCCTTTTGGCAGAGGAAGTGATGAAAAGACTGCGGAAAGATCAAGTAAATCCATTGGTTGATTTACTTCAATTACACCAGCTTGTTTTAATGCAGCTGAAAAAAGTTTGGCATCAGATGCCATAGCACCTGTATGACTGGCAGCAGCTCTATTTCCCTCTTCAGTCCGTCCGCCATTTAATACAATAATAGGTTTTTTCTTTGAGACTCTTGATGCACTTTCAAAAAATCGTTTGCCTTGTTTTATACTTTCAATGTAAAGAACCACAGTTTTTGTGAGATCATCAAGTTCAAAGGTTTCCATATAATCCTCAATAGTCACCATTGCCTCATTACCGGAGCCGCTGAATGCTCTGATTCCAATCTCCTGTTGCTCAGCAAAGGCTAGAAGCTGAGTGCCGAGATTTCCCGACTGGCATACAAGAGCTGTTGAGCCGGGTAAAGGTTCAACTTTTGAACCGGTGCAGAACAGATTAATATGCGGATTGGTTATGCCCATTGTATTTGGTCCTAAAATAAGGATTCCTGCTTTCTGAGCCTGTGCAACAAGCTCTTTTTCAAGCAGAGTACCTTCTTTACCTGTTTCCTTGAATCCAGAGGTGATGAGCAGCATTCCTTTAATATTCTTTTTTTGAAGCTCAGGTATTAATTCAATAACTTTATTTGCAGGAATTGTAACTACAGCAAGGTCGACTTGTTCCTCAATATCCACAACTGATTTATACACTGGTTTTTCAAATATTTTTCCCCCTTTTGGATTAACAAGATAGATATCTCCTTTATATCCACCGCTCAATGTATTTACAACAAGAAACTGACCCCATTTCCCCAGAGTTGAAGAAGCGCCGATAAAGGCTATTGACTCAGCATAGAAGCAGGATCTAATAATTTTTTTATCAATTTTAGGCTTTACATTTTTTAATTCAAGTTCGCTGTTCTGTTCTTCTTTTTCAGTAATGATTAAAGCGTCAACTGCTGTAAGCGTGCCATCTTTTTGAGCAATGAGAGGATTGATATCAATCTCTTTTATTGTCGGGTATTTGTCAGCAAGATAAGAAAGTCCAAAAAGTACTTTTTTTATATTTTCCTTATCAACAGCTCTCTCACCTCTAAAATCACTTAACAGCTTTTTTGAAATAAGTTCATCAAGCATTGAAGTGATCTCAGACTCAGTAACAGGGGCAATTCTGAAAACAACATCATTTAAAGCTTCTGTAAAAATTCCACCAAGTCCGAACATGACAACAGCTCCAAACTGAGAATCTCTGAACATGCCTGCTACAAATTCACGATTACCTTTTACCACGGGCTGTATAAGGAATTTCTTAAAATTGTCAGAACAATTTGTTAACATTTTGGAGCCTGCATCTTTAACCTCGGTAGTGTTCTGCAATCCTATTTTTACAAGTTCTTTTTCACTCTTATGGGCAGAACCAGCACTAAGACCTTTTAATACCACAGGAAATCCAATTTCCTGGGCTTTTTCACAAGCCTGTTCCACAGTTGCTGCTGTTTTTTCATTTACCACGTTAATATCAAGGGTTTTCAGGATGAGTTTTGCATCATCCTCTAAAATTATATTGGAATTTGATTCCAGGCTTTGCTCAATTAATTTAATTATTATATCTTCATTATTCATGGTTGAATTCCTTTAAAGATTGTTTTGCATATATTTTTTGAAATATGGTTAATATCAATATTTCTTTCAAATATTATATCGCCAAGACAGGCATGTTCTATGGCTCCGAGTATTATTTTCGTGAGGATTCTATGGTCAGTGTCTTTTTTAATTTCTCCTGTAGCAATCCCGTGCTTGATAATCTGGGCTACAGAGTTGGCATAGACTTTAATAAGTTCATATGCACGGCTTTTGTAATAGTCGGGGTAGCTTCTTACTTCCAGCAGGAGTATTTTTGCAAACACTTTACTTGCTGTCCAGGACTCAAGGCTTGTGTTAATTATAACTTCAAGTTTTTCGATGGTGGTGCTTTTTTGTTCAATTGTTTGGTCGATTTTTTTTTGGAATAATTGAAAATGTTCCTCCAGTATTTTATATAAAAGGTCTTTTTTGTCTTTAAAATATTTATAAATAAGCCCTTCAGTAACTCCTGCTTCTAATGCTATTTCAGAAGTCGTAATGGAATCAAAATCTTTTGTTTCCATAAGAGTTGAAAGCGACTTCATTATTTTAATCCGTCCGGGCGGGTTGGTGCTTTTGTTTTTCATTACACTGCCTCTTGTTAATTTATAAGGTAAGTAAACATTACTCACTACCGGCTTGTATGTCAAGAGATATAAAATTAGATAAATAATCAGGATTATTTATCAGGATTGATATATAATTAAATTGAGCTTAATTTAATCAAAGATAGAGGAATAATGGATGTTACAGACAACGCTGTCTTATTTTAATATGTAAAAGGAGATAAAATGCCGATTCCCGGTAATCTTTTAACAACAGCCATGGGAGTTATGCCCCACCTTGATGCGGAACGTGCGCTTGAGATCGCTTTGTCTGTGGATGTTCCTTACTGGCCCCAGTTACCAAATTACAGCTACTATGAAGATATGTATGTCCAGGCAGGGGAACATTTTCCAGGCATTCTTCTGGATTTGGATAAGCGAACTTTAAAGTTCTCCATGGATAAATTTATTCTGGAGCTGGAAGAAACCCTTGGTCATTTTGAAGAGCCGGCATATTTTGATATCAGCAAAGAATATTCAGTAGTTTATCATAAATTTCTTGAAATGGACCTGTCTGACAGACCAGCCATAAGAGGACAGCTTGAAGGGCCTATCAGTTTTGGCTTTAATGTCTTAGATCAGGATGAACGCCCGATTCTTTTCGACGATACTGTGCGCCCTTTTATGTTTGAATTCATGGCTAAAAGAATTAATGTTCAACTTTCCAGATTAAAGGCTCTTAATAAAAATGCCTTTATGTTTGTAGACGAGCCAGGACTCCAGTTCCTTTTTTCTTCCATGGCTGGTTATAATGATCTGAAAGCAAAAGGCGAGCTTGATCTTTTTTTCTCAACAGTTGATGGGCCGCGTGGAATACATCTTTGTGGTAATCCGGATTGGGATTTTTTACTGGGGCTGGATATGGATATTCTATCCCTTGATATTCACACAAATGCTGAAATATTTTCATCCTATGCGCCTGCAATAAAGAGATTTCTGGATAATGATGGTGTCCTTGTCTGGGGTATAGTTCCCACAGGTTTTGAAATCTTTGCAAAAGAGAATATGGATACATTAGCAGCTCAACTTGAAAATGTATGGCAGACTTTGGCAAAAAAAGGCATTGATATTCCCCATATGTTGGCAAGAAGCATGCTTTCACCTGCTACTTGCTGCCTTGTTAATCCTGATAAAGAAAAAACTGTGGAAAGCGCTTTCGTGATTGTGCAAAATCTTTCTAAGATACTCCGTGACAAGTATAAGCTATACTAAATAGTTTTTAATCTATCGAATATTGCGGTTCCAGCAATATTCGAAAATAAGCATGCAATAATAACAATACCGGCAGGAGATGATGTAAAGATTTTATACTCATTTTCAAAAATCATCCATGATTTTCTCCGAGGAAAATCCCTTCTCTTGCGGCGTCCTGCCGCCCAAAGGGATTTAACCCGTGAAAACCTTCACACCAACCCCTGCCTGGGCTTCCCAAGAGCACTACTTTCCAAAACAAAAGAGAGTAATTTTC
>JAIOSM010000225.1 GCA_021107575.1 Desulfobacteraceae bacterium
GAGCCATGTCCGGTCAATACAATTACTTCAATCCAAGGGCGTGTCTGTCTTACCTCCTTTAAAACTTCCATACCATCAATCCCGGGCATTTTTAAATCAATGATCATCACCTCCGGAGGATCTTTTTGGATACAATCAAGCGCTGACTTCCCATCGTACACAACAGTTGTCTTCATATCCCTGAACCCCAGGCGCTCTGACAAAGTCTCTACAAACTCTTTTTCATCATCCGCCAAAAGGACTTTTATCGGATTTTCACAGTTGGTACCTGCAAGCATTGCATTTTTTTCTGGCATATGTTACCTAATAAGAATTACTAACCAACCGAATATTTGGTCGATTTCACCTGATTTAATTATTGGAATCCACTAAAAAAGTCAAGGCTAAACATGAAAAACAAGGTGCCGGAAAAAGCACAGCTACTTGAAAAACTCCGAAGCAACGGGTTTAATGTCCCGGACTTTATTTATGTCCCTGCAAATAAATTTATCAGCGAAGATTTCAAACAACTTGATTTATTTTTAGACAAGCACCGTGAAAGCTATAAAGTTATTGCCAGAAGCGCACACCCCCAGGAATCAGATTATTATGGAGGCACCTTTGATTCTCTTGAAACCTATGCAGATATTGGTGGCATAAAATATGCCAGGAACCGTATAATTAAAATTGCTCAAACATCAAAGCAACTATCTATTCATCGCCAGCAGATATTTAACCATGCACCGAATATTAATATGGATGAGATGGGTGTCATTGTAATGCCTTTTGTCAATGGCTCCAGTGTCATGGCAAAGATAATTGTCGATCACTGGGAATTTGGTTACAGCAGAGACCGGAATAGAAGAGTCCGAAGTGAGCCTTATATCACTAAGGTACCGCATGACAGAAAGCTATTAGACCTTTCTGAAGAAATACAAAAAATTTTAGGGTTCAAATGTGAAATTGAATATATTATCACAAATGATGGAGAGATCCATGTTGTACAGGCTAAGGATATTTCCGATATTGAAACAATGGAAGCAAAAGAAAACCAGTATTCTGTCAAGCTTGATGGTATCAGACGCATGCGAAAACGCCGAAACCACAGAGAACGACCGGTTTATGTGATGGATAACAAGACCTTTTATATTGATATCATAAGCCAGTGTGAGGAGCTTGTTAAGGAAGAAAAAAAATCAAAACCTGACATAAATGATATTATATCCAGTATAAAGGCATATGAAAAAGCCCTTGAATCTTTTGCCTTAAGACATCAGAGATTTGCTGTTTTGGGCTTTTCCATACAGGACTCAAGCGAGCTGTTTCAGATTGCAAATCATTATCTGGATAGTTTTCCTGAGCTTCAGAAGACTCTGTCAAAAGCCTTACATAATAACTTGTATACAATTGATATTTTTCTGGCCGAAGCAGACACATTGATTGCAAAGGACAAATTCAGAATCAACCTTTGCAGCCATGACGCATATGGTATCGATACAGTACGAAACCCTCTCTGGTCTGCCTATTGGCATATTGATCGACATGACAAGGTGGTCAAGGAATTCCTGAACCTTGGATTTAAGACTGGCGATACCATCGGCATTGCTATTGATGCTGAAGGCCTTCCCATAATTTCACGACATTAATCTCAATTCAATTATTCAAATCAAAAAACCCTTAAAAACAAAAAAGTTGTGTTAAGAATTATCTTATGATAAGACTATTCAATTCGCGATCGTAACGTGACGGGTTGGCGATTGCAGCATGATAACCATGATGAGATGGTGTGCTAACGGAGAACAATACGTATAATTACAAATAGTAGCCTGCGCATGATTAATGCTGTCAGGCAAACAAAAATTTTAAAATTGAGGATTCTATGAGTCAATTTTTTATGTCAATATTAATAATCATTTCAGGTGGATTTTTATCTCTGATCTTTGCAAAACAATTTAAATTACTGAAATTCCTTGCAGTACTTCTACTAAGCATCGGCTGCCTTACAGGCTTAGTAGATGTCGTTACAAAACTCCTGCAATCAGGGACTTCTTTTGCATCATTCAAATATCTAAATATCTTTTCATTAACATTCCAGATTGATGCTCTTTCCGCTTTTTTTCTTGTAGCCATTTTTTTGGTTTCTCTCCTTGCAACTATTTACAGCTTTCATTATATGGATGATTCAAAACATCCGGTTAGAACTGCTACCAACTATTTTTTCTTCAGCATCTTAATTGCTTCAATGGCATTGGTTGTAACTGCTTCCAACATGATTACATTCATGCTTTCCTGGGAAATCATGTCGTTGTCATCTTTTTTTCTGGTTATTTATAAATACAATGAGCCTGAAAACCGAAAAGCCGGCTACCTGTATTTTGTTTTTTCCCATGTAGGAGCCATGTTTATATTTGCTGCCTTTGGAATTGTATATGGCTATACTGGCAGCTTTGAATTCAGTGCAATTAATTCTCTTCCTGAAACTGCAAAAATTGTAGTCTTTATTTTTTCTTTTATCGGTTTTGGTTCAAAAGCAGGCATATTCCCTTTCCATGTCTGGCTGCCATATGCTCATCCATCAGCTCCAAGCCATATTTCTGCTGTTATGTCCGGAGTAATGATCAAAACAGGTATTTACGGCATAATAAAAATGTATGTTCTATTGAGTTTTCACACTCTTCTTTTTGGAAACATCGTCCTTATTGCAGGAGTTATTTCCGGTATTCTTGGGATTGTTTATGCTCTGGGTCAACACGATCTCAAACGATTACTGGCATACTCCAGTGTTGAAAATATAGGTATTATCTTAATCGGATTAGGCATTGGAATGATTGGTGTTGCTTCTAAAAATCCACTTATGGCAGCTCTTGGATTTACAGGCGGGTTTCTTCATATTCTAAACCATTCCATTTTCAAGTCGCTCTTGTTCATGGGAGCAGGAATGGTTCTTCATAAAACAGGAACACGTTCCATTGATGCCCTGGGCGGTCTGGTTAAAAACATGAAAGTCACAGGAACAGCAGTGATTATCGGATCTCTTGCAATATGCGGACTTCCACCCTTTAATGGATTTGTGGGAGAATTTTTTATTTATATCGCTGGATTTAATGGAGTAACCCTTACTAAATCAGCTTTTGTTATGAGTTGTTTTGGAATTATCAGTCTTGCAGTTATCGGTGGACTTGCACTTGCCTGTTTTACAAAGGTAATCGGTGTTGTTTTTCAAGGTGAGCCCAGAACCAATGCTGCTGTTGATGTAAATGAAAAAGGCCCTACCATGCTTTTTTCCATGTCAATTCTTGCAGGTATCTGTATTGTAATAGGGATATTTCCACAACTTATTATCCAATTGCCCATTAATGCTGTATCTGCCTTAGGATTAGGATTTGATAATACTTTGCTTGAGCCCTTCACAAAAATGACGGGGAATATAACACTTTCAGCAACAATCTTCATGGTCTCTTTATTATTTGTCATTGCAGTTCAATGGTTTTTTTACAGAGGCAAGAACATCACAAAATCAGGAACATGGGGATGTGGATTTACCCAACCAACGGTTAAAATGCAATATACCGGTTCTTCTTATGCATCTTTTATCCTTGATTTTTTCAAACCTGCCGCACCTTTATCTGAAGATCATCCGGCAATAGAGGGTAGATTCCCTGAAAAGACTTATTACAAAAGTCATATAAATGATATTGCAGAACTTAACATGAACAGAGCAATTGTTAATCCTGTTTTGTTTCTATTTGATAAACTAAGATGGATTCAGCATGGTGATATCCATCTGTATATTGGCTATATTTTACTGGCAATTGTGCTTTTGTTGTTTTTTATATAAAAATAAAACATTAGGAATTTTTTATGACTGAATCTATTATCCTTTGGATCCTTGCTATTTTATTAGCACCTCTTTTTGCAGGGATTATTTTTAAAGTAAAGGCCTTTTTCGGAGGAAGATTAGGATCACCTTTACTGATTAATTATTACACTTTAATCAAACTCATGAAAAAAGGATCTGTTTACAGTAACAGTACAACTGTTATCTTTAGACTTGGACCGATTATTTCATTGTGCTCGGCAATTGTAGTCCTGATGTTCCTGCCTATTGCAGGGCGAGCTCCGATTTTTTCATTTAACGGTGATGTTATTTTCATTTTATATCTATTGGGACTTGGTCGCTTTTTCACAATTGCTGCTGCAATGGATACTGCATCTCCATTCGAAGGAATGGGTGCTGCCAGGGAAGCATATTTCC
>JAIOSM010000299.1 GCA_021107575.1 Desulfobacteraceae bacterium
CAAATACCGGTTGGCAATCATAACTGCCTGAGATACATGTGGGCAGAGGTTATTAGGGCATCCTCTGGCATAGCATTTTCTAAGCGTTTACTCTTCGGAGCCAATCGCTTCGGAGTATTTGCAAAGAAAAATATAAGCCTGAAATTCTATATTCCCATGGACAAAATCAACCGGGACAATTTCAAACAAGGTGTTACATGTGATAGTCTCACCATTTTGAATAAACTCCACAAGATCTGTTATCCTGTGTGGTGATTTGTTGCTTGATAAGTCGCTCATTTTTTTCACCTTTCCATAAATAAAATTATTATTAGAAAGTTAATTGTTTATCAGATTCAAAGATTGCCATATTCAGCGATGCTCCAGTGGCAAGTTCTGCACCTTCAATAAAATCTGATAATTCCATATTTCTCTCTTCTATACATGGTTTACAGACAAGAAGTTTCCCACCAAGTTCCATAAAATCACTAATAAGTTTTTTTAAAGGAGCACGCTCTCCAGCTTTGTGAATATGGTCGGCATATCCTTTTTGTGCAAGATAAACACTTTTACCCATAAGGACTAATGTAACATCCTCCTCAAGAGCAAGGGCAGCATTTGCCAAACCAATACATATTGATGCTTTTTCTGCATCTTCTCCTCCAACTGTACACATGTAAAGAATCTTCAGTTGTTTTTCAGACATTATTTATACTTTCTTTTTATAAATTTATTATAAATACCGAACATGTACAAATTTACAGTACACACCCGGATTAAAATCTAGTAAACCAGATGCGCATCAGATTCCAATGCAAGCAAATTTAATGTACCACCGGCAGTAATCTCAGCCCCTTTAATGAGCTGTGTGTCCTCGATTTTTCTTTCTTCAATACATGGCTTGCATACAAGAAGTTTACCGTCAAATTCCAGAAAATCACTGATCAGTTTTGATAAAGGAGCAAAACCTCCTACCTCTGGCACATGGTCTGTATAGCCTTTCAGTGCAAGATAGACAGCTTTACCCTGAAGTGCCACTGTTGTATCTATGTCAAGGGCAAGGGCAGCTCCTGCCATTGCAAAGCAGATAGCAGCTCTTTCACAATCTTCTCCACCATGGGTACAAAAATAAACAATTTTTTCAACTTTTTCAGCCATTTCATTCTCCTTAAATTTAATTTTTTTAATTTGTTTAAATTATTAAATATGTCTAGCAAGTATAGTGCTTAAGTCCTCGACTTTGGCACCGGATTTTTTAAGATTCCCAAGACAAATGGGACAATAGGCAATAATTGGTTTTCCAGGTTCTTTAAGTTCCTCAACTCGTTTTTCCATAATTTCATTTGACAGACTTGGAGAAATAGACTCAGCAGGTCCACCGCAACAACTTGTAAATTCGCCTTGGTTTCTGATTTTGAACTCAGTTATTCCTAAATTGCCCAGCACTTTTCTTGGTATATCTGATAATTTAAGATACCTGCCAAAAAAGCACGGGTCATGGATAGTGACCTCAAGGCCTAAGTCTTTAGATTCAAAATCAAGAAGTTCAAAATATGATTTTACTTCAAAGCTGATTCCTGTATATTTGGGGAAAAGCTCTTTTATGGCATATGCTGTATGTGGATCAACCGTAATAATCTTTTTTACACCCGCATCTTTCAATTTTTTAGCAACCTTTTTCGCATGTGCCACAAATCCCTTCTGGTCACCCATATCATAAAGAAGAATCCCCGAATAATTATCAAGATCAGGTCTGTAACCAAAATCAACTTTTGATTTTTTAAGGAGAAAAGCAATGTCTTTTAAAGCCTGCCCGGCATTTTTTTTCTCTTTTCCTGACGTCATCATGGCAAGGCCAATACCTGAAAGGTATCCAGGCATATATTTGGCATATTTTAAAAGGGATGCCATTTTGGTACCCTCATATTTTTCAAGATATTGAGTTGATTTTTCAATAAACGGAGTAAACTGATACATCAGCCCTGTGATCAGCATATATTCGCCTTCCTCAGGCAGGTTGACATCTTTGTGCCATTTATTTACCATAAATTTTGGAATGCCAAAAGGGCTTGTTGTCTGCCTTACATTGTTGGCAAGAGTTTCAATTATATCTCTGGGATTAAACATTTTTTAAGACCTCCTCCAGTTTGCAACAACAAATCGTTTCAGACCAAGAATAATTTCACCCGGATCAGCCTCTCTCGGGCATGTATGGGTACAAAGCCCGCAGTGAAGGCAACGCCATAGTTCATCAGAATTTTCAAGGATTTTTTCCCTGGCTCCCACCTGAACATATCGAATCATTCTCCTTGGGAAATTATCATGGACAAGAGGGCAAATTGCTGCACATGTCCCGCAGTTAAAACACTCAAGAGCCGTGTCACCGCTATACTCTTTCAACTCTTCTGCAAAATCTAAATTTATAGTACTCATATTAAACCTCTGCTTTTTCTTGGGTTTTGTCTGATTCACTCAAAAAATATTTAAAAAAGACGCCCTCTTTTGGGCCTTCTACAATCTGACCATATTTTTTTAAGGTCGCCATATACCAGAGAATTTTATCTTTCGACATATCAATTCCTTCGGCAATTTCAGGAATAGTTGCTTCCTGACCTTTTAAAAATTCTTTGATCGCTTTTATGTCTTTTTTCTGTTCTTTCATTTTTGATGAAGCAGCGGCTATCATAGTCTTTCTTTGGGCGCGCAATTCTTTCATTGCTGCTTTTTTTGCATCTTTGGTTTTATCTGCGCCTTTTTTTGTATCATTATTTTCCATTATATTTCTTCCTGTTTAAAAGAAATTTTGTTGATTGATCAGACAGTAAATCCATCTGAAACAATGGCATCAACCATATCTTCATACTGTTGTAATGCCCATCCATTAATATCAATTGCTTTTTCAGGACAGACAGCAGCACAAGCACCACAGCCTAAACACACGGCAGCAGTCACCTGAGCTCTTTTTACTGTTTTACTGTCAATATCTACCTCTACAAGATTTAAAGCGCCTTCTTTAATACAAGCTTCTACACAGGCACCATGTCCCTGGCATTTATCGGCATCGACCTCTGCTACAAAAGGATCAAGTTCAATATACCCTTTGCTTAAAAGAGCAGATGCTTTTACAGCTGCTGCACCCGCAGCATTACAGGCTTCACCTGCATCCATTGGTGCCTGACATGTACCGGCAAGATAAATTCCGGTTATGGGAAATTCAACAGGTCTAAGTTTCGGATGTACTTCTAAAAGGAATTTATCTGTTCCTATGGGAAGCTTCATCATTGAAGCAAGGCCTGAAACATCGTCAGGTTCAATGCCGGTTGCAAGAACAACAAGATCTGCAGGAACATCCATCTCCTCATTAAAGGTCAAGCTGTCTTTAACTGTGACCTGAAAAGGATAATCAGAGTTGCTGCTTATGTTCACTTCAGGTTGGGCATCTGCTTCATATCTCATAAAAACGACCTTGTTAACAGAAGCCTGATTATACAATTCTTCCTGCCCTCTGCCATAAGTTCTGATATCCCTGTACATTTCATAAATACTGGTTTCAGGAAAATTTTCTCTAATCTGGTTTGAGGCGTTTAACATAGCAGCACAACATGTTCTTGAACAATATTCATTGAGCTTTCCACCTTCCTTAGGTTGATGGATACCAGGTATCTGCCGACTGCCAACACAATGAATCATTACAATATTTCTAATACGTTTTCCATTCACCTCAAAAACAGACCCTGATGCTTTATTATCTTTTAAAACTCGAATCAACTCCTGAAGAGTAATTACTTGCTCATGCTGGCCAAAACCGAATTCTCCTTCAAAAGGAGTGTAGGGCACAGCTCCTGTTGCCATCACAATGGCGCCGGTCTCCATATTAAATTTTTCATTCTCACCTTCTGAATTTTTCAGAATATTCAGACTGAAATTACCCACATATCCTTGCACA
>JAIOSM010000053.1 GCA_021107575.1 Desulfobacteraceae bacterium
AAGCTGACTGGGGCGGCAGCCCAGTCAGTGCCTATACAGGAGACCTGGATATCTTTGTTACTAAACTTAACAGCAGTGGTGCACAGCAGTGGCATACATTTTTAGGCTCTTCTGACGCAGATCATGGCAACGATATTGCAGTAGACAGCAGCGGGAATATTTATGTGACGGGAGACAGTGAAATCAACTGGGGCACCCCGTTAAACGCCCATGCCGGGGGTCAAGGTGGAGCGGACTATGCTGATGCCCTCATAGCCAAGCTGAACAGCAGTGGTGTGTTGCAGTGGCATACATTTATGGGATCAACATCTTATGAAGTAAGCAATGCCATCATCCTGGACGGAAGCATGAATATCTATATAACAGGTGAAAGCTATGTTTCCTGGGGTAGCCCGGTTAACCCCCACGCTGGGAACTGTGAGGCTTTTGTGGCCAAACTTAACAGCAGCGGTACTCCTCAATGGCATACATTTATGGGATCGACGTCTTATGACTATGGCAACGGTATAGCTCTGGATGGGAGTGGGAATGTATACGTGGCAGGTCGTAGTGGTGCCACCTGGGGCAGTCCGATGAACGCCTATGCGGGAGGTCAAGATGCCTTTGCAGCCAAGCTAAATAACAATGGCGTGCTACAATGGAATACATTTATGGGGTCTGCATCTACTGATTATGGCAATGACGTGGACGTGGACGAAAGCAGAAATGTCTATGTAACAGGTCACAGCAATGCCACATGGGGCAGTCCGACCATCGCCTATGCGGGGAATTTTGATGCCTTTATAGCCCAGCTGGATAACAGCGGGGTACTAAAGAGGCACTCCTTTATAGGAGCATCCATCGTTGATTTTGGCATGGCCATTACCGTAGACAGCAGTGGAAACGCGTACGTAACCGGGGAAAGTGATGCCACATGGGGGGGCAGCCCGGTAAGTGCTCATTCAGGATGGATGGATGCCTTTGTTGCCAAATTTCTAATGCCCTCGCAGGCTAAAACCTTAGCACCGGTATTTTTGCTGTTGCTGGAATAAAAGGAATTTTATCAGAAATGGAGGATGTAAAAATGAAGACTCAATCAGTTCGTAAACCATTCTCTAACCCTAAACCCAAACGCTCTCTACCAGGTGATCCAGAACCAAGACCAATTCGCTCTGTGCCGAAACCTTCTTTGCCAGGTGAGCCAGAACCAAGACCTATAAGACCAGGGGCACTTCCTGATCCAATGCCAAAACCGATAAAACGGTAATGGCATAATTGACACAGCTTTAACAATGGCAAGCTGACCTTCTGTCCGGGGATCAAAACTTCCCGGTACTGATATTACTAATAAGACACTGCCATAGAACGTATTGCTTAAAATCTATCCATGGAAAAAGGCGCAAGTTCAATTTGTGCTTTCCCTTCGCAAATCATATCACACACTGCTTTCCCTGTACCGGTTGCCATTGTTAACCCAAGCATCCCATGCCCTGTTGCTACAAAAAGATTGTCCTGGAGAGGTGATCTGCCAATAATGGGCAGATCATCATAGGTCATAGGCCGGAGCCCACTCCACTGCTCAAGGATTGGATAGTCTGCTTTGGTGTTTAAATATTCCTGCACCCCCATGACAAGTTTGGATAATCGTTTTTTATTTAAAGTATCATTAAATCCTGAAAATTCCATTGTGCCACCAAGCCTATAACCTGTTTTCCATGGTGTTACCACCATATCTCTCTCGTAGAGCATACAGGGAATCTGAGGTGACTGATCAGGTTTTTCCATTGTAATGCTGTATCCCTTACCAGGTTGAACAGGAATGTTGAGCTTCAATTGTTGATTCACCCCGGAGGACCAGGCTCCTGTTGTAAGAATAAAAGCATCTGCCTTATATTGATCTCTTACAGTGTTAACATGCTTGATTTTGTTATCTTTTATTTCAAAATCGATCATTTTACACTTTTCTTCAATTGTGACCCCGTTTTTGATTAAAAGATTTTTCCAGGAATCAACAAGCGTTTCAGGCCTTAGATGCCAATCATGCTTATTGTACCATGCACCGGCAATACTTTCCCTGACTGCAGGCTCCAGTTTAATAGCTTGATCCTTATCAAGTGATTCTGCCCCCAGATCATAATCTTGAAGAAAAGCATTTGTAGATTTATATTGTTCAAATTTTTTTTCATCTTTAAATAGAAGCAGCATCCCTTTTTTTTCAAAATCGCACTGAAGGACCTCTTCTGAAAAAAGAATATTATAAAGAGAAAGAGAATATTGTAAAATATCATTTTTTGCTTTTGAAGCAATATTCATATGGGCTGAATTGCAATGCGCAACAAATTTTAGCAGCCATTTAAGTAATGTAACATCAAGTGTTGGCTTTACGTAAAGAGGAGAGTTCCCGCAGATTGTCCTGTAAATCTCGTGCCTGACAACACCGGGCGAACATAATGGAATAATCCCGGAGAAATAAAGCAGTCCACAATTGCCATGGGATGCCCCGGACCCGATATAATCTTGCTCAATAATTCTTACCGAGATATCTTTTTTTATGAGATAGTGAGCACAGGCAAGCCCTATAATTCCACCGCCAACAATAATTACATCATTATTTGATTTCATTATGCCTGTCTCTGAAAATCAGTCTTGAAAAAATACAATAAAAGCCTAAACATCTTTAATAAGTATTTGATTAATATAGTCCCTGAAATCCTGCCCCTTTTCTATCAAAAACTGCTCAAAATCGATTGTTTCAATATGAGAGAGTGAATTATGTAAGAAATGTTCTGCAATTTCCTGAAATTTATGGGATAAATCACTTACATATAATTTTAATTCAGACTTTGTAGATTTTGATGTACCAAGATTGTTTGATGCCAAATATTTTTCTACAAACTTTGCAGTTTCTTCACCAGAATCAACCATAACCACATCTTCACCGACTATTCTCTGGATAATGTTTTTTATTACAGGATAATGTGTGCATCCTAAAATCAAAGTATCAATATTGTTTGCAATTAATTTATCTAAATATCGTTTAGCAATAAAATGGGTTGCCTCATCCTCAAAAAAACCCTCTTCAACCAGGGGGACAAATAAAGGGCATGCCTGGTCAATAACTTTTATTTTACTATCAAGCTCATGGATTTTCTGACTATATTTCCCTGATCTTATTGTTGTAGCAGTACCAATAACTCCAACTTTTTTATTTCTTGTTTTTTTAACACATGCATCAGCTCCGGGCTGCATGACTCCGATTACCGGGATATTAAGATGCTCTTCTAAAAGATGAATCGCAGTAGATCCCACGGTATTACAGGCAACCACAATAATTTTAACACCATGTTCTAAAAGAAAATGGCTGTCTTCAAAAGCAAAACGTTTCACAACCTCTTCGGATTTAATACCATAGGGTAATCTTGCTGTATCTCCAAAATATACTATGTCTTCATGGGGCAATAAATCCCTTAAATGCTTGACAACTGTCAAACCGCCGATCCCGGAGTCAAACACGCCAATCGCAGCATTATTTTGGATTAAATTGTTATTTTTTGAGGAATTATTATGTGATATCAAATTGGTATTTTCCGTAAAGCACTCACCTTAATCAAATTTTAATTTCTTAAAAAATGAATTAGTTAATTTTGAAGAAGAATCAGTAATATCCTTCACTATCATATATAATGAAGGGACATAAACCAAAGTTAAAAGTGTTGCAACTAAAAGGCCAAAGCAAAGACTGATTGCCATGGGAATTAAAAACTGAGCCTGAAAACTTGTTTCAAGAAGAAGCGGAAAAAGTCCGGCAATGGTAGTAACTGATGTAAGAAGCACTGGCCTGAACCTGCTTTTCCCTGATGCGATAACTGCATCAACAATTTGTTCGCCCTGGCGTGCTCTGGAATTTATAAAATCAATTAAAATTAAAGAATCATTAACAACAATACCTGATAAGGCAACTATTCCAAAAAAGCTGATTATAGTAATAGGAAATCCCATGATAGCATGACCAATAATTGCTCCCACAAGCCCAAAAGGAATTGCTGCCATTATTATTGCAGGCTGCATATAAGATTTAAACTGGCTTGCCAAAAGAAGGAATATCCCCATCATGGCAAATGAAAATCCGATTTTAAGACTGTCTAATGATTCTTTTGTCCTCTTTGTCTGACCTTCCAGATCATACGTCACACCCGGATATTTCAGAATAAGATCCTTTAAAAACTTTTTATCTAAGTCATTTACAGTCTTGCTTGAATTCCCAATATCTTCGTTAATATCAGATATCACAGTTATCACTCTTTTTCTGTTTACTCTGTTTATTACTGAATAACCCCGTACATCTGTAATACTTGCAACTTCGCCTAAAGGGATTTCCCTGCCATCTAAAGTCCTTATCCTCATTTCTTCAATAGAAGAAATTTTGTTTCTTTCGTCTTCAGAATACCTTACAACCACTTTTAAGTCATCTTCACCTCTTTGAATCTGCAACACCTCATCGCCATAATAAGCTTGCCTTGTTTGGGTAGCAATATCTGCCATGGTAACCCCGATTGATTTTGCGCCATCTTTAATACTGATCCTTTTTTCCATTTTTCCGGGACGAAAATTATCAGTAACATCAAAAATACCGGGATATTGTGCAATCTCTTTTTTAAGGTCTTCAGCAGCAGCAGCAAGCTGATCAAAGTCATCTCCAATAAGTTGAATTTCAATAGGATTCCCGCCAGGTCCAGCGCTTAATATAGAATAAGTCAACTCATCTGTTCCCGGTAATACCCCTACAAGTTCTCTCCATGCCGCAATAATATCGGTAACAGGGAGCTCAGGTCTCTTCCCTGCGGGTTGCACTTCTATGGTCACCTCTCCGCAATG
>JAIOSM010000510.1 GCA_021107575.1 Desulfobacteraceae bacterium
AGGATCAAGCACAGGCATAATTTTATTTTGTGTTTCAAAAGCTGAGCTTTTTAAAATTTCAAGCTCCTGAGATCTTTCAGGATAAGTTACCAGAACTTTTAACATAAATCTGTCAACCTGAGCTTCAGGCAGCTGATATGTTCCTTCCTGATCAATTGGATTCTGAGTGGCTAATACAAGAAAAGGTGAGGGAAGATTATAGGTTGTATCACCGATAGTGACCTGTTGTTCCTGCATTGCTTCAAGCAATGCTGCCTGAACTTTCGACGGGGCTCTGTTGATTTCATCGGCCAGAATAATGCTGTTAAATAAAGGCCCTTTTCTTGTTACAAAGTCTCCGGTTTTAGGTCTGTATATCTCTGTTCCAATAATATCTGCCGGTAAAAGATCAGGGGTAAACTGGATTCGTTTGAAATCAGCTTTGACTGCCGCGGCAAAAGCTTTAACCGCACTTGTTTTGGCAAGTCCGGGAACGCCTTCAATTAAAATATGCCCTCCTGTTAGCAGCCCTGTTAAAAGGCTGTCCACAAGTTTTGTCTGCCCTACAAGTTCTTTTGCAACTTCATTTCTTATGCTGTTGATTAAAAAATGATTTTGTTCAATTTTTTCTTTGATTTCTTCCATAGATTACCTCTTTGATACCCTAACTCAATTTGTTCCGTGGATTTTATTAAAAATAAAATTATATTATTCAGTATGTTTTTTTAAATTTCGTGCTGGAACATTTAGGGCATGGAGGAATCCTTGCAGTTTTTTTAAAATTCATCTTTCCTTCACACTTTTTGCAAACTAATGTTCCCGGGCTTGTTATTTCACCGGTCTTGTAAGTCAAATTGTCTTCAATCTTAGATGACCATTCAGAAAAGGCATTACCAAGTGTGCCTAAAATGCTGCTCAAAGCATTTTGGATACCAGGGCCAAGTCGACCAGGCTTAATAGTCTCTTTTAACTTTCTGCTGATTTTATCAATACTCCCCTGGGAGCTCATAAGGTCTCGCTGAAGATATTTTTTTAGCTTTTCTCCCTGCTCTCTGCTGAATTTGCCTATCTGAATCATTTCTTCCTTTGCCGATTCAATAGACTTGTTATAAGCTGCCGCAGATTTTTCCTGACCATCTTCAAAGAGTTCTTTGGATCTTAAAATAAATTTTTCATAAAGATTGATCTCTTCATCCTGAGTTTGTTTTTTTTCTTCTTTTTCTGGCATTTCTCCCCCTTTTTTGATCGGTAGTTAATCAATAATTAGTAGAAGCAAAAAATAATTACAAAAAACAATATTGCAATGTGTTTTACACATTAACAATTTTATCTATATTTAATGAGAAAATATAGAAGGTTTATATCAAAATTTATCAGACCACCACACAAAAAACAAGACAAGCTTGAGCTCAAACCCATTGCCTAATTTTTTTCACACTGCGATCCTCTCCTGATATTGTGGAGTAGGGGGGTGAAATGTTTTCCACGATTCCTGAAACTACCTTTCTTTATGCAATAATTGTATATTTTTTTATTTATGATTGTCGGAGTTGCTCAATCTTTGAACAGAATGAAATCAGAAATTGAAAAATTAACTTGGTTTACATTGTTGCCAAGCTGAAATAAATGATTTAAGTGTAGTATTAAATGATGGAATATTTAGAAATTACTATTTAGAGAGGGAATAATGAAAAAATATGTCAGAGATATTATGGTCACGGAGTTTGATACAATTGGCTCAGCCGAATCTGTTGAAAAAGCAATCCAGATGATTTTACACGGTAAAGTTAGAGAAACCGGTGATAAGACCGCAAGCCTGATGGTACTTGATAAAGTGATGATGTTTGTGGGGATAATAACTAGAGCCGATATCTTATATCACCTGCGCCCTGCTTTTTTAAATTATGGAATAAAAGGGGAAGAAGTATCATGGGCTGAACAATTTGATATCGCTATGAAAACCCTTAAAGACAAACAAGTAAGGCAACTTATGAGTAGCAAAATAGTTGGAGCTTCAGTTGATGAACATCTCATGGTTATATTGGACCGTATGGTAAAAAATAAATACCAGAGACTTCCTGTCTTAGAGAACGGAAAGCCTATTGGCATTGTATATCTGTCTGATATTTATTATCATTTTTTTTCCTAGATTCTATTTAGTTTATTTAACGCAGGATCTCTTCTAAACTTTCAGCAAGTGTTTGTGCATAGTTTTGCAGGATTGTTTCCTTATCTGCCTCGCCCAGGAGACGTTCTATTGGTAAAACTTCGATTAAAACGGCAGGCATTTGTGCACCTTGCAGGACAATTGCAGGCGCTCCAATAATATTAAAATTAGTGTGAAATCTGTTAGAGAATTTAGCAGAAATTTTTTTTGCAACAGCTTTGCTTTTTTTAATGTGCTTTAGTTGTTCTTTTTTCCAGGGGACAGAAGAGTTTGATTTTAAGGGCTTTATACCTACAGGCGGTTCAAAAATAATCAAAGAGTTGGAAGCTCCCTCTTTTTTTTTTGTATGCAAGCTTATAAAAATATCTGCTTTTTTTCTGTTTGCAAACGATGTTCTTTTAAAAGGAGATAAAAAAATATCTCTGTCTCTTGTTAGAAGCACAGTGTATTTATTTTTTAAAAGCCTTGCTGTATATTTTGCAAGTATTAATGTATAATTTTTTTCATAAAGGTTTGAATTCATAGTAATTCCGGTATCTTTCCCACCATGGCCGGGGTCAATAACAATAATTTTTTTGTTTGTATTAATTGCTGATGCAGCAATGCAATTGTTTGTACAAATCAGCTGGAAAAGTAGAATAATTAGTACTATACAAGTTGTTGAAATAATTTCTTTATTCAATGATCTTGACACCTGTATGTTTAACGTTTATTTTATACAATTGTGACCATAATATTTAATTAAATTTAAGACTGATTATATATTACATATTTTTTTAATTTTTTTAAATAAAAGTTTTTAATATTAACTTTAATAAGTTTTTTGAACAGGATGGGAAAATGCAGATTACCGTTGTAGATGAAAGTACAGTAAAAAAAGTTCTTAATTGTGAAATTCCAAAAGAGGTTGTTACAAAGGAGCTGAATGATGCTTATAGAGAATTGAAAAAGAATGCTGATATCAAAGGTTTTAGAAAAGGTAAAATCCCGCGCAAAGTGCTTGAAAATAAATTTTCTAAAGAGGTACACGGTGATGTTATCCCGAAACTTATTCAGCAGGCATTCTCAAAGGCAGTTGACGAATACGATTTGAAGATTATTGCAAGTCCCAAAGTGGATCCACCGGAACTTGATCCAGAGTCTGCATATCGTTTTGATATGACTGTTGAAGTAAAACCTGAGATTGAAGATATTGAGTATAAAGGCATGGAACTCAATAAAACTCTATATGAAGTTTCAGAATCTGAGATTGAAGCTCAAATACATATGATAAGAAAAACAATGGCTTCTAAGCAGGCTGTCACAGAAGAAAGAGCTGTTAAGGAAGAAGATTTTGTTTTGATTGATTACCAGGGGTTTTTGGGAGATGAGCCTTTTGCAGCGACTCCTCAGATTGAAAATTTTGTTATGGCAATTGGTACAGATACAATGCCTGAAGAGTTTTCAAACAAAATGCTTGGAGTGATCCCTGAACAGGATCTTGAAATCGAGGTTGTTTATTCTGATCAGGACCCTGACAAAGAGCTCGCAGGCAAGACTATTAAATATAAGGTTAAAGTAAAAGAAATTCATGAAGAAGTCATGCCGGATGATGATCATCTTATCAAGGAGCTTGGTAAATACGAGGACCTTGATATGGTAAAAGATGACATTCGTGCTAATCTGTCAAAAGGTTATGAGCAGAGAGTTCAGCATGAGTTGAGCGAACAGATTTTTTTACAACTCCTGGAAAAATATGAATTTGAAGTTCCCGAGAGTTTGGTGGAAGCAGAGCTTAACAGCATAATCGCTGAAGCTGAGCAAGCTTATACACAGAATAATATGACATTTGAAGATGCAGGCCTGAGCAAAGAATCATTAAGAAAAGATTATAAAGATGTTGCAGAAAAACAGGCAAGAAGGCATTTGCTTCTTGATAAGCTTATTAATCAGGAAAACCTTGAAATGACTGATAAGGAACTTGATGCAAGTTTTGAAGAGATGGCAAAAGGTATGAATGCTTCTGTGGATGCCATTAAGAATTATTTTAATACGGATAAAAATCAGCTTGAAAATTATAAACATACACAGCTTGAAAAAAAAGCAGTTGACCTTATAGTAGAGAAAGGGAAGATTACTGAAAAATCTTCTGAAACAGAAAACAAGACTGATGAAAAAAAGGAAGTTAAAAAAAAGAAGGCAGTAAAAAAGACAGCTGCAAAGAAAACAACTGAGAAAAAGCCGGCTGTTAAAAAGAAAACTGCAGTAAAGAAAACTGCAGCAAAGAAAATTGCAGCAAAGAAAATTAAAAAAGAAACCGACAAATAATTAAAAAAAGGAGTCAAACATTGCCGTTAATTCCAATGGTTGTTGAACAGACCAATAGAGGTGAGCGTTCATACGATATATTTTCAAGGCTTTTAAAAGACAGAATACTTTTCTTGGGCTCTGCTATTAATAACGAGATTGCAAACTTGATAGTTGCACAGCTTCTTTTTCTTGAGTCTGAAGACCCTGAAAAGGATATAAATTTCTATATAAACTCGCCTGGCGGTGAAGTCGCAGCAGGCCTGGCAATTTACGATACCATGCAGTATATTAAGCCTGATATTGCAACAGTATGTATCGGGCAGGCAGCAAGCATGGGAGCTGTTTTACTTGCAGCAGGCGCACCAGGGAAACGCTATTCTTTGTCTAACTCAAGAATAATGGTGCATCAGCCCTTGGGCGGGGCACAGGGTCAGGCATCTGACATTGAGATTCAGGCAAAAGAGATACTAAGGCTCAAAGATTCTTTGAATAAGATTTTATCAAAGCATACAGGTCAGAAAATTAAAAAAATTGCTGCTGATAGTGACAGGGATTTTTTCATGACAGCTGCTGAAGCTAAAACCTATGGATTGATAGATCGAGTAGTAGTTGATAGAAAAGATATAGAAGAGAATACTGATTCTTCAAAGGAGTAACCCAATGGCTAAGAAAGATGATTTACTTGATAAATATTTTTGCTCATTTTGCGGTAAAAATCAAAAAGAAGTCATGAAATTGATTGCAGGTCCAAGTGTTTATATCTGTAATGAGTGTGTTAAACTTTGTGGAGAAATCATTGATGATGAAGAAAAGGAAAAAAAGACCGATGCAAATGAATCCATTGATTTTTTAATTCCTGAAGAGATTAAAGAAAAACTTGATAGTTATGTTATCGAGCAGGACAGGGCAAAAAAAGTCCTGGCTGTAGCAGTTTATAATCATTATAAACGTCTCAATTTCGCTTTTAGGAATAATAGTGATGATGTTGAGATAGAAAAAAGTAATATCCTGCTTATAGGTCCTACAGGATGTGGGAAAACTCTTTTGGCACAAACCCTGGCTAGATTCCTTGATGTTCCTTTTGCCCTTGCAGATGCAACCACACTGACAGAAGCAGGGTATGTAGGTGAGGATGTTGAGAATATTATTCTTTCATTGGTTCAGAACGCTGATTATGATGTTGTAAAAGCCCAGAAAGGCATTATTTATATTGATGAGATAGATAAAATATCCCAGAGAGGTGATAACCCTTCCATAACCCGTGATGTTTCAGGAGAGGGCGTGCAACAGGCGTTATTGAAAATAATAGAGGGCACAATTGCAAGTATTCCTCCCAAGGGTGGTAGAAAACATCCCCAGCAGGATTATGTCAAAATTGACACTTCAAATATTCTTTTTATATGTGGTGGGACTTTCACAGGATTAGAAAAAATAGTCGAAAGAAGACTGCACAGTAAAAGCATGGGTTTTGGTGCTGTTATTAAAAAGAAAAACGAAAAAAACATCGGTGAGCTTTTAGGGCAGCTTTTGCCTGAAGATTTGATAAGGTTCGGACTTATCCCTGAATTTTTAGGAAGGCTTCCAATTATAACATCCATTGGGGAACTTAATGAAGACTCTCTTGTAAAAATTTTAACTGAGCCTAAAAATGCACTGATTAAGCAATATAAAGAGCTTTTCAGAATGGAAGGCATTGAGTTGCAGTTTACTGATGAGGCTCTTGGTGCCATAGCTAAAGAGGCTGTTAAACGCAAATCAGGCGCAAGGGGATTAAGAGCAATCTTAGAGGAGACAATGCTTGAAATAATGTTTGAGCTTCCTTCAAAAGAGGATGTAAAAGAATGTGTTATTGGTGAAGAAGTTATTATGGAAAACGAAAAACCAATACTTCTTTTTGAGCAAAGTAAAAAACAAGCCTAATTTTTAAAATTATATAGTTTTTATGATAAATATTTCAAAGTTTTTCAATCAGGATGGCTCGGAAGCTGAAAAAAAAGAGCTTCCCATGGTGCCTCTAAAAGATGTTGTTCTTTTTCCTAATATGACCACATCTCTTTTTATTGGCCGGGAAAAGTCTATTCAAGCCCTTGCCCATGTGATGGGGACAGACAAAATAATTTTTTTTGCAACCCAGAATACACCTGATATAAAAAAACCAAAAGAAAAAGATATCCATAAGACAGGCACTGAAGCAAAGATTTTACAGCTTCTCCGCCTTCCAGACGGTACAATCAAGATTCTTGTTAAAGGCCTTACCCGGGGTCGATTGTTTAAGCTCAGAGAAAAAGAGGATTACCTTGTTGCTGAGATTACAAGAGTTACGGATCAGCTCATGGATGAGAATACAGCTGAAGCTGCAGTAAGAACCGTTGCAGAGGCGTTTGAAAGATATGCAGAGCTTTCAGGTGTTTTTTCCAAAGAGATTATTCAGAGTATAAGAAAAGAATATTCAAACCCATCAAAATTTTCTGACTTCCTGGCAATTAAGATGCCATTTAAATTAAAGGATAAGCAGCAACTCCTTGATCTTATAGATATAGAAGAAAGGTTATTTTTCCTTTTACAACTTATTAAAAAAGAGACCGATGTTTTTTCCATGTCCCAAAAGATTAAAGGGCGGGTTAAGAGCCAGATGGAAAAATTTCAAAAAAAGCATTATTTGAACGAACAAATGCGCGCCATTAAGAAAGAAATGGGCGAAGATGGGCCGAGTCAGGAATTTAAAGAGCTTGAAAAGAGGATAAAACATAAGAGGTTGCCTAAAATCGCAGCTGCAACAGTGCGTAAAGAATATGACAAGCTTAAGATGATGTCACCCATGTCTTCAGAAGCAACGGTTGTTAGAAATTATATTGATTGGATATTAGATCTTCCCTGGTATCGAAAAAGAAAAGTCAAAAAGCACATTGATGAAGCTGAAAGGATTCTTGAAGAAGATCATTATGGACTTTCTAAGCCCAAAGAGCGCATTTTGGAATATCTTGCAGTGCAAACCCTTGTTAAAAAAATTAAAGGGCCAATTCTGTGCCTTGTAGGGCCTCCCGGTGTTGGGAAGACTTCTCTTTCAAAGTCTGTTGCAAGAGCTACAGGACGGGCTTTTGCAAGGATTTCTCTTGGAGGTGTAAGGGATGAAGCAGAAATACGAGGACACAGGAGAACCTATATAGGGGCTATGCCAGGAAAAATTATTCAGACTTTGAAAAAGACAGGGTCCAATAACCCTGTGTTTTGCCTTGATGAAGTAGATAAAATGAATGCTGATTTCAGAGGAGATCCTTCGTCTGCCCTTCTTGAAGTCCTTGACCCTGAACAGAATAAGAATTTCAGTGACCATTATCTTGAATTGGATTATGATCTTTCCGAGATTCTTTTTATTACTACAGCCAATACTTTGCACAATATTCCGGGTCCGCTTCAGGATAGAATGGAAATCATACATATACCCGGATATACTGAGCATGAAAAAGAAAAAATTGCCCATACTTTCCTTATTCCAAAGCAGTTAAAAGAGAATGGTCTGGAGCCCTCTGATGTTACTTTTTCAAAAAATGCAATTTTGTCCATTATTAAATATTACACCAGGGAAGCCGGGGTCAGAAATCTGGAACGTGAGATTTCATCTCTGCTGAGAAAGATAGCAAAGAAAATAGTTAAGACAAACCAAAGAAAGCTAAATAAGATATCTGCAACATCAGTTCAAAAGTATTTAGGTCAGCGCAGGTTCAGGGACAGTCAACTTGAAAAAGAAGATCAGGTAGGGATTATAAATGGGCTTGCCTGGACCCAGGTTGGAGGAGTGCTTTTAACAGTTGAAGCCGTAATAATGCCGGGAAAAGGCAAAGTGTCAGTTACCGGTAAGCTTGGTGATGTGATGATAGAATCTGCCCAGGCTGCTGTGAGCTATGTAAGATCCAGAAGTAAAGAGCTTGGAATTGATGAAAATTTCTACAAAGATACTGATATACATATCCATGTCCCGGAAGGGGCAATTCCAAAAGACGGTCCTTCAGCCGGTATCACAATATGTACTGCTGTAGTATCTGTCCTGACTGGGAAAAAGATTGACAGAACTATTGCCATGACAGGAGAGATCACATTGCGGGGCAGGGTTTTGCCTGTGGGCGGAATAAAAGAAAAATTTCTGGCAGCCCATGCCAATGGAATCAAAAAGGTTATCATGTCCCGGGATAATGAGAAAGATATTAAGGAAGATGTCCCCTCATCCATAAAGAAACAACTTGAGATTGTTTTTGTGGATAATATGGATGAAGTTATTCAATGTGTATTAAATTGATAGATAATAAATAATGGTCTTTGTAAGTTTTGTATTGACAGATCGTTATGTTTTTGATATAAATTCTCTGTTTTTAAGGGGGCGAATAACTCAGTTGGGAGAGTGCAACCCTTACAAGGTTGAAGTCACAGGTTCAAGCCCTGTTTCGCCCACCACTTACAATATTAAGTAAGTATTAAAGTGGTTTTGAAGTAAGTATTGAAAAGTTTTGCGGGGGTGTAGTTCAGTCGGTTTAGAACGCCTGCCTGTCACGCAGGAGGTCGCGAGTTCGAGTCTCG
>JAIOSM010000244.1 GCA_021107575.1 Desulfobacteraceae bacterium
GAAATACCGGAAATTTAAGCGGTGGTGAAAAACAACGTATTTCTCTTGCAAGATCTTTGATACTGAATCCAAGTGTTTTGCTTTTAGATGAACCTTTGTCAGCACTTGATCCAATTTTTCATGAAGAGGCAAAAGAACTTTTAAAAAAAATCCATAAAGAGCTTGAAATAACAATAATAATGGTCTCTCATAACTTCCCGGATGTTCTCTACCTTGGGAACAGAGGAGCAATTATTAAAAATGGCAAAATAATGCAAAAAGGGATAATTAAAGATATTTTTGAAAGGCCGAATTCTACCTTTACTGCAGAATTTGTGGGGATGAAAAATATTTTTCCTTTTTATAAGGATGGCGGTGAAATTTTTATCAAAGGCAAAGATAAAGATGTTAAAATTATTTTAAACGATAACTCCAAAACAAATCATGCGCATATTGGTATTCGGCCTGAAGACATATCTATCGTTGAAAATGAAAATAAAAAATTTGACAACCTTTTCCATGGCAGGATTGATAAGATTGCAAGTCATGGGATTTATTTAAATATCTCGGTTATAACTGAGAATCTCAAATTTGACATTATCTGGCCCAGAAGTTATATCCGTGATTATCAGCTTGAAATTAGAAAAAACATTGCTTTTGGATTTCACTCTGATATAGTGCATACGTTTTAAAAATAAATCATAAGCTGTATTAATTCCACAACAATTCCCTGTTTAAAAACATATTCAATCCTTGACACTTAAAGAAAAAAGGACTATTATACTTTTTTGCTATAAAGGGTAAAATTGTATAGTTAGGCAAAGCATTGAATATTATAATTTAAGGATTTGATTTATGAAAAGAACTTATCAACCAAGCAATCGAAAACGTACCCGAAAACATGGGTTTTTAAAAAGGATGTCAACAAAAGCGGGCAAAGACGTTATCAACAGGAGAAGGGCAAAAGGAAGAAAGAGACTCGCTTTATAGAACAGGACTTAAGTATTGACACAATTCTCATTTCCAAAGAACAAAAGAATACTTAAAAGAAAAGACTTTAAAAGGCTGTCAAAACAGGGGAAAAAAGTATTAACTCAATATTTCATAGCATTAGTAACAAAAGGTGCAGCAGACAACAATCGAATCGGAATTACTGCATCAAAGAGAGTGGGGAACGCTCCCGAGCGTAACAGGATTAAACGATTAATAAGAGAATATTTCAGGCATAGAAAAGAGAATAATCCGGAGACAAAGGATATCAATATCATTGCAAGAAAAGGCATTACTTCATTACCTAACAAGGAAATTAACAAAGAGCTTGACAAGCTTTTCAATAAAATATCAGTATTATAATGATTAAAAAAATGATTAAAAAAGCACTAATAATTTTTATTAAAGCATATCAATATTGCATATCACCACTGATAGGACCATCATGCCGATTTTACCCGACATGTTCAGCATATGCAATTTTAGCCATTGAAAAACATGGTTGTCTTAAAGGTTCTTTCCTTGCAGGAAAACGAATTTTGAAATGCCATCCTTTCCATCCCGGAGGATTTGATCCTATTCCCTAGATTATATTAGATTAGATTATATTTTTAATCCCACTTTCTCCTTTTAAAACTAATTGTGTTTTAATTTTGGTTTATTATTGCATACGCATTATTCTTAGGAGAAAAAATGAACGATGAAAAAAGGCTGCTTCTAGCCATTATTCTTTCAGTGGTTGTACTTGTCGGATGGAATTTCCTTTATGTTCAACCCCAGGCAGAAAAAACTGCACGAAATGTAAAAACTACTGAACAGCAACAGGACACTGCTCAAAGTCCGACAAATCAAAATCAGACAGGCACAGACTCTAAAGTATCTGATTATCAACCTGTAAAAGAGACAACCTTTACAGATGTTACTGAAGAGGCTCAAAATATTCAAATGAAAGACTTCAGGACTATATCTGTTGCAACGCCACTATATAATATCTCTCTTTCTGAGTATGGGGCAACTGTTACAAGCTTTACCTTAAATAATTATAATGAAACCAATAAAAAAGACTCTTTACTCAAAGAGTTGGTACACAAAGAAATCAAACAAGGACTATTCAAACTAAGCCTTCAAGGCAGATCAATCCCAAACTTTGAATCAGCAGTTTTTAAAGCCGATATTTTTAAGGATGAGACTATTCTTAACTCAGGAGATAAGAAAATATCCTTTACATGGACTTCGCAAGATGGAGTTATCTTTGAAAAAATATTTACTTTTTATGCAGACACATATTTGATTGATTGTGACATTGTTATCAAAAATGGTGGCCAAATGTCTTTAAATGATTCTCTTGGCATATCTGTTGCGGGGTATATGGATAAAGCTGCTGAAAAAGAAGCAAGATTCACCTTTGCAGGGCCCATAGGGCTTGTAAGTGAAGAACTTCAGGAAATCAGCAAAGATGATATTGAAGACAAAGACACCTATAACGGCAGTATTGCCTGGGCAGGATATACAGGCAGATATTTCCTTTCATGTGTAATACCAGACGAACCAGTCAATGGAGAGCTAAAGGTTACAAATCTAAACGATGTTCTTACAGCAACATTTTATCATCCCATGGAACGAATAGATCCGGGGAAGATGACAACAATTCCTCTTAGTTATTTTATGGGCCCCAAAAGCCTTACAATACTCAAACAAGCTAAGAGTTCACTCACAGAAGCTGTTAATTTCGGCTGGTTTACTATTCTTGCAAAACCATTATTAATAACAATGAATTATATTTATAAAATCCTGCCAAACTACGGAGTTGCCATTATCCTTCTTACAGTATTAATAAAAATACTTCTCTGGCCTCTGGGCACTAAAAGTTATAAATCAATGAATGAAATGAAAAAAGTACAGCCTCTTATGCAGGAAATAAGAGAAAAATATAAAGATGATAAACAAAAAATGAATAAAGAAGTTATGGCTCTGTACAAGACATATAAGGTAAATCCGGTGAGCGGATGCCTTCCCATGTTAGCTCAAATGCCTATTTTCTTTGCTCTTTACAGAATGCTGTACCAGGCAATTGAATTAAGACATGCTCCATTCATGGGGTGGATCCAGGATTTATCTGCCCCGGACAGACTTTTCAACTTTGGTTTCTCTATTCCTTTTATGCAGGAGCCTTATGGAATCCCTTTACTGACAATTATTATGGGAGCGACATTCTTTCTCCAACAAAAAATGACACCAACAGCCGGAGATCCAATGCAGGCAAAGATGATGATGCTTATGCCTATATTCATGACTGTTATTTTTATCAATTTCCCGGCAGGGCTAGTATTGTACTTTTTTGCCAATAATATCATTTCAATGGGGCAACAATATTACATCCAAAAGAAATTCTCTTAAAGGAGGTATCTATAATGAAAGAAACTCAGGAATTTGCAGGCAAAGATATTGACAGTGCTGTAAAAAATGCTTGCTTTGAATTAAACCTTTCCAAGTCAGAGCTTAAATATGACATTATCTCCACAGGTGCATCCGGAATTTTTGGAATTGTTGGAAGAAAAAATGCAAAAATCCGCGTGGTTCTCCCAAAAATTAATTCTAGAACCGATACAAAAAAAGAGGACGATAATGGAGTCCAATCTATAGTGGATGAAGCCTTTGGGGTAAAGCCGAAAAAAAAGCCTCCCACAAAAAAAGCAAGCCCAAAAAAAACCGACTCGAAAAAAACTGACTCGAAAAAATCAGGCAAAAAGGCTCTTTCATCTGTTGATAAAAAACCAATAGAAAATAAAGCAGGCAAACCAGCAACATCTGAAGATCAGCAAAAGCCAGAAGACCTGAAGGAAGCAAATAATAAGGAAGAAAGGTACGTAGAGCGAGAAATAGTTGATGTCACTCAGGAATCAATTGATCTTGGGCAAGAGACACTTCAAAAAATAATTAACCTGATAACAGATGATGCCGAAGTAAGTTTTGCAACTGACAGAGATAAACTGCAACTCAAAGTAAACGGTGGAAACTCAGGTATTTTGATTGGAAGAAAAGGACAGACTCTTGAAGCAATGCAGTTTCTTACAGATAAAATAATCAATAGAAAAAGCGAAGCCAGAGTGAGAGTCAAAGTTGATATTGAAGGGTATATGGAAGCAAGAAAAGCTAATTTAATTCAACTTGCAAATAAAATGGCTGACAAAGCTAAAAAAACAGGAAGACCTGCAACTATCAACCAAATGAGCGGTCAGGACAGACGAATTATACATCTTACCTTAAAAGAAGACCCAAGAGTAAGAACCCAGAGTAAAGGAGATGGCTATTATCGAAGACTGATAATCCTGCCAAAAAGAACGGGTTCGTTTAAAAAGAAAAGTAAACACACGCAAGAAAAATGATAAGTGATACAATAGCCGCAATATCAACTCCCCCCGGGAATGGCGGTATTGGTGTGATTAGAATATCAGGACACAACTCCCTTGATATCATCTCAAAGTTGTTTGGCAGAACAAAAAAAGGGGTTGAAGATCACGCGTCTTTACAATCCCACAGGGTATATCACGGATATATTTTTGATTCTGTAACTCAACAAATAATAGATGAAGTCCTTGTAATTCCCATGTTAGCTCCAACGTCCTATACAACAGAAGATGTTATTGAAATACAGGCTCATTCCGGAAACATTGTAATGCGCTCAATTCTTGATCAGGTAGTCTTAAATGGAGCAAGGCTTGCCGAGCCTGGTGAATTTACAAAACGAGCTTTTTTGAATAAAAGAATTGATTTAACCCAGGCTGAAGCTGTGGCAGATATTATTAATGCCAAATCTGTTAAATCTTTAAATATCGCGGCTTCCCAGAGTAATGGAACCTTAAGAAAAAATATCGAAGGCTTGAAAGCAGAACTTATAGAACTTTTAACCCTGCTTGAGGCTTCAATAGATTTCCCTGATGACAGTGACAACCCCTTTTCAAGCGAGCAGGGGCTTGTAGTTGTAAAAAAAGTCCTTTTTGAATGCCAAAGATATATCAAGTTGTATGATGATGCATGTTTTATCAGGGACGGCATTAAACTTGCCATATGCGGTGCTCCTAATGTAGGTAAATCAAGCCTGATGAACCGCCTTCTTGAAGAAGAAAAATCCATAGTTACATCTATCCCTGGTACGACCAGAGACCCGATTCAGGAAAGTCTGAACATAAACGGTATCCCTTTTACTATTTCTGATACTGCCGGCATCCATTCCACCAATGATCTTGTTGAAATAATCGGCATGAAAAAAGCAAAGGAACATATTTCCGATGCTG
>JAIOSM010000464.1 GCA_021107575.1 Desulfobacteraceae bacterium
ATTTTAAAAAGCTCAGCTTTTGAAACACAAAATAAAATTATGCCTGTGCTTGATCCTGAAAAACTAAATGAAATGACAAAATTAATTGACAAGATATATGTAGATGACAAACTGAAAGAATATATTGTAGATATTGTTTCTGCCACACGAGAGCCTGAAAAATTCGGTATGGATATTTCAAAATATATTGAATTTGGTGCATCCCCAAGAGCTACAATATTCATTGCCAAAGTGGCAAGATTAAAAGCCTTTCTTGAAGGACGTGCTTATGTTACTCCTCAGGATATCAAGATTATTGCACCGGATGTATTAAGGCACAGAATTATTCTCTCTTTTGAAGCAGAAGCAGAAGATATTACTTCTGACGAAATAATTAAAATAGTTTTTGACTCTGTCGAGGTTCCTTAAATAGCAATGATCCCTGCTGAAATAATTAAAAAAATAAAACAGGTTCATATAAAGAGCAGCCGCACAGTAAACACAATGCTGGCTGGCAGGTACAAATCCGTTTTCCGGGGTTCTGGTATTGAATTTGAAGAAGTAAGAGAATATTCACCGGGTGATGATGTAAAATCCATAGACTGGAAAGTTTCTGCAAGACTTGGGAAGCCTTTTATAAAACTTTACAGGGAAGAACGGGAAAGTATTGTAATGCTTCTCATTGACATGAGTGCTTCGCTTAAATTTGGAACTTTTTCAGACCTTAAACTTGAAAAAGCAGCAGAGATAGCTTCGGTTCTTGCATTCAGTGCAATAAAAAACAATGACAAAGCAGGAGCCATTTTCTTTACTGACAAAGTAGAAAAATATATTCCTCCTAAAAAAGGATCAGCCCATGTATGGAGACTTATCAAAGAAATATTTACATTTAAACCCGAAGGGAAAAATACAGATATTAGTTCTGCTCTTGATTTTTTTGCTAAAGTAACCAAAAAAAGTTCTCTTTGTTTTATAATTTCTGATTTTCTGGATAAAGGCAATTATATAAAAAATCTCAAAACTGCAAGATATAAACATGAAATAATAGGAGTAATGCTCTCTGACAAAGGAGATTTCACTCTTCCTGAACAGGGGATAGTAACTCTGTCTGATTTTGAAACAGGCAAAATTCAAACTCTTGATGCAAGCTCATTTAAAACAAGAAAATTTTACGCAGAGTATAAAAACAAGGAATATAGAAACTCCCTGGATGCATTATCAAAAGCCAAAACAGATGTGCTTGAAATAAGTACAGAGTCCTCTGTTGCCGATGCTTTGTCAAAATATTTTATATACAAAAAAGGCTCCAATATCAGATGAAAGATATCCATGATATAAGACCACCTGTTTTTGTAGGGTTTAATCCGGGCATTTTAGATGTCTTGCTTATCATTGCTGTCCTTGTTGCAGCTTGTGTTCTTACATGGTTTCTTTTCAAATTATATAAAAAAGGAAAATTTTCCAGAAAAAATAAAAACACTCTACTTCTTCCACCACCCTTGCCTGCTGAAGACATTGCATTACAGGAACTCGAATTTAGTGCTGATCTGATGGACAGAGAAAAAAGACGTTTTTATTTTAGACTCACAGCAATACTTAAAAAATATATCAGTAAAAAGTTTAAAATAAATGCTAAGGAAATGACTAGTCAGGAACTGATCAAATCCACCAGGACTCTTGATATTAAGTCTCAGTTTTTATTGGAAATATCAAAATTTCTAATATTCTCAGATAATATTAAATATGCTGCTATGCCTGCGTCTACACAAGAAGTGAAAGCAGATTTTAATTTAATAAAAAAATTTATAAAAACAACTTCAAAAAATCAGGATGAATATCTTAAAAAGGAGACAAGTTAAATCATGTTTCGATTTGCATCTCCTCTTTTTTTATTATTACTATTAGTTTTACTCATAATTTTACTCATAAAAGTAAAAAAAAAGCAAACCATCCATTTGAAAGTATCAAGCTTATCTTTGGGAAATGATTTGCCTGAATCCTTTTTTCTTATTTTATCAAAAATACTGCCAACCTTGAAATATGTAGCACTAGTATTGCTTATCATAGGCATGGCACGACCCCAAAGCGGCACGCAAAAGATAGAAACTACAAGCAAGGGTATTAATATCATACTTGCTCTTGATCTTTCCGGAAGCATGGCAGCATTGGATTTCAAGATAAACAATCAAATTGTGACACGACTTGCCGCTGTAAAAAATGTTGTAAAAGACTTTATACTGAAAAGGGATGGGGACAGGATAGGAATGGTTGTATTCGGCTCCAATGCTTTTACCCAGCTTCCTTTAACACGAGATTACAACACTATATCTTTTATGCTTTCTCAGCTCAAAATTGGTGCAGCAGGTCAAAGCACTGCCATTGGCGATGCTATCGGAATATCCTTAAAACGCCTTAAAGATGTAAAAAGCAAATCAAATATTATAATTCTGCTTACAGATGGTAAAAGCAATGCGGGCGAGATATCCCCTGAAATTGCAGCTGATATTGCCCAAGAGCAAAAAGTGAAAATATATACCGTTGGGGTTGGCTCAAAGGGAAAAGCTCCTTTTCTTGTAAGGAATGCATTTACCGGCAATAAATATGTTTATCAAAAAGTTGATATTGATATTGATATGTTAAAGTTAATAGCTGAAAAAACCAATGGTGAGTTTTTCAAAGCAGAAAATACAAAATCCCTTGACCAAATTTACAACATGATTGATCAACTTGAAAAAACAGAAGTCAAAATTAAAAAATGGATTGAATATAAAGAATATTACCTGTTTTTTCTGACCTCGGGGTTTGCTCTGCTCTGTGTGTATATTCTTCTTTCAAACACCAGATTATTGAGGATACCGTAAACTGATGAAATTTGCATATCCAGACATGCTTTTTTTGCTGTGGATTGTGGCTATTGCAGCAGGGCTCATAGCTTATGGCATAAAAAAGCAGAAAAAAATTCTATCAAAATTTGCTTCCAGGGCTTCTCTTAATTCTATAGCGCCTAAAATAAGTTTTACCAGAAAATGGATAAAAGGAGCACTGCTTATATTTGGCCTTTTGTTCCTTGTAATTTCTATTTCCGGCCCGCTTTTAGGATACAAATGGGAAAAAATTGAACAAAAAGGCGTTGATATAATGATTGCGCTTGACTGCTCAAGAAGTATGCTATGCCAGGATATCAAACCTTCAAGATTAAAAAGAGCAAAACGAGAAATAGTTGATCTGCTCAGGATAATGGAATCAGACAGAGCTGGACTTGTAGCTTTTGCCGGAAAGGCAATTTTACAATGCCCTTTAACACTTGATCACAACGCCTTTAATATATTTCTGGACGTGCTTGAACCTGATTATCTTCCTGTTGGAGGAACAGATATTGGTGGAGCAATTGAGACCTGCCTTAAAAGCTTTGAAACTGAAATAGACTCAAATAAGGCTATTATATTAATAACAGACGGAGAAAATACATCAGAAGATTCTGTAAAAGAGGCTGCAAAAAAAGCTGCTCAAGCCGGGGTTAAAATTTTCTGCATTGGAATAGGAGCAGAAAATGGCGCACCAATACCTGATAAAAATGGTGGTTTTAAAAAAGATAGTAAGAAGAACATGATCATATCAAAGATTGATGAAAAAGGATTAAAAAAACTTGCAGCAATAGGCAGTGGAAGATATGTGCGATCTGTGACAGGAGATATGGATCTTAATGCAATATACTCTAAAGGCATAAGACAGGATATGGAGAAAAAAATCATAAAAAGCTTCAAACGAAAAGTCTTTGAAAACAGATATCAATGGTTTCTTCTGCCTTGCATAATTTTACTTTTTTTAGAAATAGCCTTCTCAGATAAAAAAAAGATAAGTACTCTACCGATAATACTGGCTGTAATATTTACTTTTTCTATTTGTAATGCCCCAATCTGCCATGCCGGCATTGGAGCAAAGATTAGAATTGGCTCAGATGTTGAAGAAGGGATTAAAGCATTTGAAAAACAAAATTTTAAACAAGCAGAAAAAAATTTTATAGATGCCCAGCTTAAAGACCCTGACACTTCGCAGCACTACTATAATATAGGAACCGCTGCATATAAAAATCAGGATTATGATTCAGCCTTGAGAAATTTTCTAAAAGCATTAGAAAGTAAAGATCCGGACTTAAAACATAAAGCTCTATATAATATTGGAAATACAAAATACCGCCAGGGGAACCTTGAAGAATCTATAAAGGATTTTAAAAAAGTGATACAAGATTATCCAGATGACACTCTGGCCCAAGAGAACCTTGAATTTGTAAAAAAGAAAATACAAGAACAAAAACAGCAGGATAAAAACAAAGACAAGAATCAAGGCAAAGACAAAGATGAGGGCAAAGATAAAAGTAAGGATCAACAGAAAAATATTCAGCCTGATAAAAACCCAGATAAAGGATCGGATAAAGGATCAGCTAAAGAGCCAGATAAAAAATCAGAACAACAAAAAGAAAAACCGGAAAGCCAGAAGAGTGACAAAGAAAACAATAAAAACCAACAAACTAAACCTCAATCTCAATCTTCTGAAAAAAACGAAGCTCCGGCAAAACAAAACAAACAAAATATGCTTAACAGACTTTCTGACAAGCCGGGCAAAGCCATGATGCCCCAATTCCAACAACATAAAATTGAAAAGGACTGGTAACAGAAATGAAAAGATTGCTGCTCATATTTGTTTCTTTAGCTCTTTTTTTATTAATCCCTTCCCAGGGATTCTGTTTTGAAGTTACAGCCCAGGTTAGTAAAAACAGAATATCGGAAAACGACTCAATTATTTTAAAAATAACTTTAAGGGGGGGGAAAGGTAAAGTTGACACTTCCGTGATCAAAGACTTCAGAGTTGTACCCCGGGGAAGCAGCACGAGTGTGAGTATTGTTAACACAAGTTATTCAAAAGTACTATCACACACATATGGTCTGTTCCCTCTAAAGAAAGGAACTCTTACAATCCCCGGGATAAAGGTCGTTGATGGCAGCAAAGTTGCCAGTACAGAAGAAATCATTATTACGGTTTTAGATCAACAGTCAGATCTAAAAAATGATGGGGGCAGTTCAAATATTTTTTTTGCAAGGGCATTAATCTCTGATTCAACTCTTCTAACTGGACAAGAGGCAATATATACTTTTAAACTATTTTCCGCAGCGCCTTTTTATGACGCAAGACTTATAGAACCTGGATTTGAATTCTTTTCTGTAAAAAAATTAGGCGAGAAAAAAAATTACACAAAAAATATTTCTGGTAAAATATATAATGTTAATGAAATAAATTATCTTATTACGCCTGAAAGAGATGGCAATTTCACAATTAAGCCGGCAGGTGTAACAATGCTAATTGATGAAAAAGCTGGCAACAGCAATGGCTTCGGGTTTAATTCTTTTTTTTCAACAAGAAAAACTATAAAAATAAACTCCAACACCATACAAGTAGAAGTTAATCCTTTGCCTCCATATAATGGCAAAGAAAAATATACAGGTTTGATTGGAGATTTTAAAATCAATGCCGATCTTAACAAAACAGATATGCAGGTTGGAGATTCTGCAACGATAACTCTGACAGTATCAGGCACAGGCAATATCATGGATACATCCATTGAAAATATTAATTTACCCAAAGACTCATTTAATATTTATGATGATCAGCCTGAAAAAAAGGAAGAGCTTAATTCAGAAGGTTATTCAAAAAAGAAAATATTTAAAAAAGCTATTGTACCACTTAAACCCGGAAACTTTGCTATTCCAGAAATAAGCCTTATTTATTTTGATACAAAATCAGGAGCATACAAAAAAACTGTGACCAGGCCGATTGCTCTTATAGTGACAAAATCAACTACTGATAGCGGATCAGATTTACAGATTTCAGAAAATAATACTAAGAAAGATGTAATTAAAAAAGAAGAAGTTAAGTTTACAGGAAGAGATATCCTACCATTAAAACAGGGCAACAATGTACTGAAAACTCAAAAAAATCTTAGTTTTTATCTTTTTATCTGCTTGATTATTTCTCCTTTTATCATTTTTTGCCTAATAAAATTTTTTACTACTCTTCAGAAAAAAGGCAAACCAAATTCTGTGATTATGAGGCAAAAAGCAATCAATTCATTAAAAAAAGCTAAAGATTCAAACCTTTCCCATGAAGAGTTTCTAAATCATATCAGGAGTACTGTTGTCTCAAGCATTTTATCAAAAGGTAATATTACAGGAGAATCTTTAACAAAAGACGAAGCAAATGAAATCCTGCAGAAATCCAATTTAAATAATAAAGAAATAGAAAATATCCTTGAAACGCTCAATGATATAGATTCTGCAAAATACGGAGGCAGATCATTGAAAAAAGACAACAGAAGAGACCTGTTTTCCCGAGCCAGGCATCTGTTAAAATTATGCTCCTTGATGATTCTGGCAGCATCGATTCTCTCTTTTATGCCAATAAAAGCCCGGGCTGCCCAAATTGATGAGTCAGGGACATTGTTCCTTGAAGGCGTCAAAGAATACAAAGCAGGCTCTTTTGCAAAAGCAGCAAATAATTTTGAACAAATTGCTTTAAATGGAATAAAAAATGGTGAGCTCTATTACAATACTGCTAATGCCTTCTTAAAGGATGGAAATGTGGGCAAAGCTGTCCTGTGGTATGAAAGGGCAAAAAAAATAATGCCTTTTGATGCTGATCTGAAATTCAATCTTGATTATGCAGAAGAAAAACTAAAAGATATCAAAGACTCCCAATCTTTCAAGTTTACAGATATCCTCTTTTTCTGGGAAAATTATCTTTCTTCAGACCTGATAAAATATTCGGCAATTTTCCTCTCTTTTACTTTCTTTTTATATGCATCTATTAGAGTTTTGAATAGAAAAAAAATACTTACCACATCAGGGTCTCTTGTTTTAATTCTTTTTCTATTAGTTTTCAGCACAGCTTTGTTTGATTATTATCAGGCATATAATGCAAACTCAGCTATAATCATCCCTGAAAAAATATCTGTCAGATCAGGACTCTCAGAAGATTCCACTGAACTCTTCATACTCCATGCAGGCACAAAAGTAAAAGTGGATAAAGAAAAAGACGAATTCCTGAGGATATTTTTTTCCAAAGGCAAAATTGGATGGGTTAAGAAAAGCGATGCAATAATAATATGAATTTCACTGGCGGGATAATAGCTTTATTTACTGTACTGTTTTGGACATTAAGCGTCCAGCTCTTTGAGGCTGCATCAAAAAGAATTGGTGCGACATCTGTTAATATCATAAGAATCTTTATTGCTCTTGTTTTATTTTGTATCATCCTTTTTATAAAAGATGGTTATATTATTCCAAGCTATTTCCCTTTGCGTGCATGGATTTTTCTTTCTTTATCCGGAATAATCGGATTTTTTTTAGGGGATATTTTTCTTTTTAAAGCTTTTGTCGAAATCGGGCCAAGAGTAACAATGCTCATAATGAGTCTTTCTGCTCCTGTTGCTGCGTTAACCGGCTGGTTCTTCTTAAATGAAACATATTTGCTTCACCAGTTTGCCGGGATGTTTATTACATTATTCGGTGTTGGTATGGTGATTCTGGAAAAAAACAGAAAGCAAACTGCAACAAAGACTCTGAATAATCAACAATTAAAAACACGGGAAATAACAATAAAAGGAGTGCTGTTCGGGTTTGGAGGTATGCTGGGGCAGGCAGGGGGTTATGTATTAAGCAAAGCAGGAATGCAGACAGAATCAGGATATCTTGATGCTTTTGCCTCTACTCAAATAAGAGCGATTGCAGCATTTGCCTGTTTTGTTATACTTTTTACAATAACAAAGAGATGGGGCTCAGTAAGACATGCAGTAAGGAATAAACAAGCTGTGACATATACTGCAATCGGATCAGCACTTGGCCCTGTTGCAGGCGTATCTCTATCACTCCTCGCCTTACACTATATGTCTGTTGGAGTGGCTTCTACAGTATTTTCCATTGTACCTGTTGCTTTAATCCCTTTTGCAATCTTTTTGCATAAAGAAAGTGTATCTGTTAAAGCTATAGCCGGAGCGCTAATAGCTGTTTTTGGTATTTTTCTTTTGACTAATTAATTAGATAAACTACGCACCAAAGACGAGTTCACAGGAGAGAATTAATATGCAGGAATTGAAAATTTTCCATGAAGCTATTCAAAACCCTGGTTCAGTAGCGTTAAAGATGAAAGAGAAAAAAAGGAAAACAATTGGATATCTTTGTTCCTATGCACCGGAAGAGCTTATTTATGCTGCAGGATTCCACCCCATGCGACTTTTTTCTTCCAAAGCTGAAATAAACCTTGCTGAAAGTCATCTCCAGGCATACTGCTGCTCCCTTGTACGGGGTATTCTTGAGGATAGTCTTTCAGGAAAGCTCGACTATTTAGATGGTACTGTATTCCCCCATACCTGTGATTCTATTCAGCGCCTTTCTGATATCTGGCGTATAAAAACAAAATATGAATTTTTTGCTGACGTAATCATGCCGGCAAAGCTTAATACCCAAAGTGCAAAAAACTACATGAGAGATGTTCTTATTAAATTCACAACTGATCTTGAAAAAGCTTGTGGGGAAAAAATAACTCGCTCAGCTCTAAAAAAATCTATTGCAAAATTCAACCTTATCAAAACAAATCTTAAAAAGCTTTATGAATTAAGATCACAAAACCCGGGGATACTAAAAGGGGCAGATATCCATGCCATTGTCAAAGGATCAATGATCATGGATCGTGATCAGCTTGTTGAACTTTTGCCTGCTATTGTATCAAAGGTGTCTGATGTCTCCGCCTTAGATCAGGGCAAACGCCTGGTACTTTCCGGGTCAATATGCGACTCACCTGATATCTATGATATTATTGAACAAGCGGGTGGAGTTGTGGTCGGAGATGATCTTTGTACAGGTCAAAGATGGTTTGACGGAAAAATCCCGGAGAATGAAGAACCCATGGAAGCTCTTACAACCAGATATTTTGAACGTATTGTCTGCCCTGCCAAACACAGCTCCACTATTGCCAGAGGAGAGAATATTGTCAAGCTTGCAAAGCAAACAGAAGCCGATGGTGTTATATTCATAATTTTAAAATTTTGTGACCCCCATGGCTTTGACTATCCATATATGAAGGAGTTTTTAGATAAAGAGGGAATAAAAAACATACTCATTGAAATAGATGACCACTCTTTGAATAGCGGGCAATTATCCACACGCCTTGAAACCTTTATGCATATGATCTGATTTATAGAATATGGTAAGGAGTGATACCCATGAATGACAAGCTAGTTGAAAAAGAAAAACAGAAAATAACATCTGCAAAAAAGATGCGGGACATAATGACCACCTATTATATTGACGCCATGTCAGCAAAAGAGAATAATAAACTTGTGGCATGGATAACATCAGGTGGCCCTGTTGAACCCCTTATAGCAATGGATATTATTCCTGTATATCCTGAAAATCACGGGGCAATGATCGGCTCTTCCAAAATGGGAGAAGATCTCTGCATGAAAGCTGAAGACATGGGATACAGCAATGATCTTTGCTCCTACGCCCGGACTGATATCTCCTGTGCAATAGTTAAAGGAGGTCCAATTGGAGGCCTGCCTGAACCAGACATGCTCATATGCTGTAATAATATCTGTGGGACAGTGTTAAAATGGTATGAAATTCAGGCAAGATTCTTTAATGTACCATTATTCATATTTGATACGCCTGTTTGCCATACTGAATTTTCTCCGGAAATTGCAAAATATGTCCGCACCCAGATTGATGAATATATTGCGTTCCTTGAAAAAGTCACTAAAAAGTCTTTTGATCATGATAAAATGGCTGAAGTAGGGAAAATATCATACCAGGGCCAACTTTTATGGCAAAAAGTTCTAAATACAACAGCAAACAGACCTTCCCCCATGACTGCTTTTGATGCGTTCTTTTTTTTGGCACTTATTGTGACTCTCAGAGGTACAATGATTGCAGTTGATTTTTACAAAGAATTGCTTTTAGAAATGAAGGAGCGCATTAAAAATGGAATCAGTATTGTCCCCAATGAGAAATACCGCCTTTTATGGGATAACCTTCCTATCTGGTATCAACTGAAATGGCTCTCATCAAAATTTTCAGATCATGATGCATGCCTTGTGGCAGACACATATACTTCTGCCTGGTGCAGCTCTTTAAAATATATAGATGAAAACGACTTTTTAAATTCCATTGCAGAAGGTTATACCCGAATCTACCTTAATATTGGTGTAGACCAGATGGCAGATCAGGTCATTGAGATGATAAAATTTTATAATATTGACGGTTTTGTCATGCATTCAAATCGTTCATGCAAGCCGTACTCTTTTGGCCAGCTTGATATTAAGCGCATTGTAGAAAGCAAAGCGAATATTCCCGTATTGATGATTGAAGCTGACATGACTGATCCTCGAGCTTTTTCTCAATCCCAGGTTGAAACACGCATTGATGCATTTATGGAAATTATTAATCAGGGAAAATAAAATGATTTTTGCAGGTATAGATATTGGCTCAATTACTGCCAAAGCAGCTATTATTAAAGACAACCAGCTTATCAGTACCCATGTACTTTTTACAGGGTATAACACTTTAACAGCTAGTCAAAAGGTCTTTGAAGAGCTGTTGAGCAAAGTTAATATATCAAAAAATGAAGTTAAAACTATTATCTCAACAGGCTATGGGCGCAACAGTGTTGACTTTGCAGACAAAGCTCTGACAGAAATCATCTGCCATGGGGCAGGTGCACATTTTCTAAACCCTGAAATCCGCGGCATAATAGATGTTGGTGGGCAGGATTCCAAAGCAATTCTTCTTGACAACAATGGAAAGGTCACAAATTTTTCCATGAATGACAAGTGTGCAGCAGGCACAGGCAGATTCCTTGAAGTAATGGCCCGTGCACTTGAACTTGATCTTGATCTCTTAGGCGAAATCTCTCTGAAAGCTGATACACCTGCTAACATCAGTAGCATCTGTACTGTTTTTGCTGAATCAGAAGTTATCTCCATGATTGCAAAACAGGAAAAAAGAGAAAATATAATTGCTGGAATCCATGAATCAGCAGCAGCAAGAATTGCAACTCTTGCTGCTAAAATCAAAATACAAGAACCAGTCATGATGACAGGAGGAGTTGCAAAAAACATAGGAATGGTAAAAGCACTTGAAAACCGCCTTAAATGCCAGATCCTTGTAACTGATTCTGCCCAGGAGAATGGAGCAATTGGTGCTGCTGTACTTGCATCCACGCTTTAAAATTATGGGTAACCGGGTTCTCCCAGATCAATCTGTACTTCAAATACACGCCAGGCACGACTGGAATATTTGGAACCCTTACTATACAGAACCCGCCCCTGCCCTTTGTAGAAATGAATAACCCGGGCATGATCGCCTCCATAATAAAACGGGTTGAAACTTTTTCCGGTTATATGGGCGGTAGTGGACGTAGGCTCCCCAACTAATGAGGAGACTTCCTGAATGCTCATTCCTTTCTGAATTGCTGACAGAGAATATTTCTTTTTCCCTGACTTTTTTTTACCTTTTGACTTTTTTGAGGCGGGCACGGCAGATTGTCCCTTTTCCAGCTTTTTCTTCATGGCATCCAAATCCACGCTGCCTTTTTTATAAGGCTTCTTAACTTTCACGACCGGCATCTTATTCAAAGATTGCTTTGCATATTTCCGAACCTTGGCATGTTTGGCATTTTTATTAACAGTTCTAAGAACATTCCTATAACGAGGGTCAGCAGACTGACCCAGCGCTTTACATGCCCATGCCAGAGCATCTACCCCTGTCTTATTGGTAGTGTTATAATTTCGTAATACTTTCTCAGACAGAACATCCAAAACCTTCCGCTCTGTCAGTTCATTGCGATAAATACCCTGGGATGACCGACGCAAAGACGAGTATCCACCACCTACAATCTGGTTAATATATTGTTCACCCGCCGGGCTGACAGCCAGAGCCGGAATAGCCGGCACTAACAGGGCCATAATAAAAATAAAAAGCATTATTTTACGCATCATAATTATCCTCCTGACAATATTAATAAAAAATAATCTCCAATGTTTATTCCTGTAACTTATGGCTATCTTCCCATGTTAAGTCAAGATTGTACACTTTTTTTAATTCTTCAATTTTCTTTAAGGATTTATCACTGAACGGGGCTTTCCCATCAAATGAATGGAGCACAATTCCTTCCATAAGATCACCGAGAGAAATATCATGATATCCCGCAAAGCCTTTCAACACTTTTAAAATCCGTTTTTCTATACGCACTCCAGTCTGTGTCCGCTCAATCTTCCGTAATTTTTTTTTATCCATTATTAGATCCTTTGTACAGCTTATATGCAATTATACTTATTGGTAACAATACTAGACCACATACGTAAAGTAAATTATGAAAACTATAAAATTCTAATAAAAATCCAAAAATAATCATTGCAAGAGGTATAGAACTATTACCTATTGAGCTTGCAATGGAAAAAACCCGTCCTGAAAAGCCAATCTCTACATTTTTTTGAAGAAGTGTTTTAAATGATACACCTGCAAGGATAATTGAGCCGCCTAAAAGAACAAACAAGGGCAAATATACAATCGCAGATTTAATTGAAAATATTTCAGGGATTACAATTAAAATAAATATAATACCGATCAAAAAAATACTTATAAACAAAGCTTTACTCTCATCAAAAAACAGAGTTCTTATACTCAATACAAGTGCTATTAAAATTGAGCCAAAACCAAATGATGCATGCAGAAGGCCAAGTACCTGGGGACCATTATCCTTAAAAGATATTGCAAGAACCGGCATTAATACTTCAATGTATCCAACAAAAAAATGTATTACTCCCACAGTAAAAAGAAGAATCATCAAAGATCGATCTTTAAAAATATATCTGTATCCTTCAACCAGCTCCTTTGTAAACTTTGCTTTTATTTTGCCTTTCCGATGATTTGATGGTAATTTTAAAAACATTTCAAAAATTGCCGACAGAAAAAAAGAAACAGCATTGACAGTAAAAATCATGGTATATCCAAAAGATGCAATGAAAATACCACCTGCAGCAGGGCCAATAATTGTTGAAATTCCATTAATGAATTGATGTTTTGAGTTTGCTTTTATAAGTTCATCCTCTTCAACAATCTGGGGAATAACAGCAGAAACAGTTGGGTCAAAAAATGCTGAATTAACAGACAAAAGAGCCTGGGATATTATGATCATGTAAAAATTTAAAAAACCAACATAATAAAAAAATGCGACAAATGAAATGATTATCCCTCTAAAAAAATCAGCCCCAACAATAATCATTTTCCGATTACAACGGTCTATTAATGTCCCTGCTACAAGGCCTAAAATCAATGAAGGAATTAAGGCTGCTGCAAGAACCATCCCCATCTTTGCTGTAGACCCTGTAGTATGGAGTACCATAAATGACAAAGCCAGCATATAAAACTTATCTCCAACCTGGGAGACAAACTGGCCAGCTAATATAAGATTTAAATTCTTATTGTTTTTTTCCATTTTGACTCCTGCTTCAATGTTATTTTGGTAACATGGTAACAAGACAACATCAAACTGTCAAGAAAAGTTTTGGCTTTAAAGATTGATTATTATTTGCCAGATTTATTAAAATCATTTATTCTGCATAAAACTCAACAATAAAAAGGAAAGTTAAAATGAAAAAAACCTTTATTATCTGCTTTCTCATTTTACTTCTAAACCCTTTAACCTGTTTACTGTATGCCGGATCAAATCCCCAGGATATTGTTTCCCTTAAAAAGCAAGCTGCAAGAGGCAATGTTGATGCTCAACTTGAACTTGGAGAAGCCTATTACTATGGAGAAGGTGTATTACAAGATCCTTCCATGGCTAAATACTGGATTAAAAAGGCTTATGAAAACGGATCAGCAAAGGCACATGATATATGGGAAAATCTTGAGCTCTGGAAAATACCAGACCGTCCTGACATTGCAGACAATCCCCAAAGGCCTGATAATCCAGTTTTTAAAAGACGAAAACCACCATGGACAGAACCTGTAACAGGTATGAGATTCATCTGGATTCCTTCAGGCTGTTTTACCATGGGATGCCAAACAGGAAGCAAGCATAATGATAAAAATTGTAAAAAAAATGAACGCCCTTCTCACAAAATTTGTTTAACTGGATTCTGGATAGGACAATATGAAGTAACTCAAGCTGAATACCAAACAATTATGTACAAAAATCCATCAAGATTTTATAACAAAAATCACCCTGTTGAAAATGTCTCATGGGATGATGCCATGGGATTTGCCTCTCAATTGACCGAAGAAACCAATAACCAATACAACCGGCCTAATCGCCCGGTCTTCAGCCTGCCCACAGAAGCCCAATGGGAATATGCATGCAGAAGCCTGGGCAAAAAAAGTATTTTCCCGTGGGAAGCCTGTTTAACAAAAAATGTGGCAAATTGTGCAGACTGCCTGGCTGGCCAGACAAAAAGCTCTACTGCTCCTGTTGGGAGTTTTCAGGCAAACAAAATTGGATTATATGATATGGGTGGGAATGTTGCTGAATGGTGTTTAGATGTCTATGACAAAAAAGCCTATTTACATCATGACAATCTCAACCCTGTGAGCAAAAAATCAGGCTCAAGCCATATAGTCCGTGGCGGAAGTTTTGTTGACAATCGCTCCGGCCTGAGATGTACTGCCCGTAAAGGTGTTATAAGATCTATAAAAAGTTATTATACTGGATTCAGACTTGTGAAAAAAGGAAATCTTCAAGCTCAGTAAAGCTTACTTTTTCAATAAGGCTTTTGCCTATTTCAGAAAGAAAAATAAAATAGATAAATTCACCTTCTCTTTTTTTATCAGCCTGTAATGCATCAACAATCTCTCGTGTGCTAAAATTTTGTTGAACAGGAAGATTAAGGTCAGATAGTAAACTTGTTATTCTGTTAAGATCTTGTTTTGCAATATACCCTTTTCTGCAGGAAAACTCTGCAGCAGCAACCATGCCTAAGATCACTGCATTCACGTGCCCGGGCTGGGCAATTTTTTCAATGGCATGCTCGATAGTATGCGCAAAATTCAATCTGCGCCTCTCGCCTGCTTCTTTTTCATGCTTCTGGACAATAACGTATTTTATTCTGATGGAATCTGTAACAAGCTTTGTAATGATGTGAGAATCA
>JAIOSM010000480.1 GCA_021107575.1 Desulfobacteraceae bacterium
TCAGCGACATCATTTATTGCTGATGCAACCTCTTCTGCATTGTCTGCTTTTTCAAGATCTTTTGTATAATCTTCTAATATTTCTATAAACTCTTCATTAACCTTTACAACATCACTATAACTCCCGCCGCAACCATAACAAAAACAAATTAATACAGACAAAATCATTGCTGATTTAACAATTACTCTTAAATTTTTAACCATTCTACTAACTCCTCTTAAATTAATGTTTAATAATTTTATTATCATCTTTCCACAGCACTCTACTGAGAAGAATAATTAAACTTATTACGAGTATAAAAAAAAGAACAAGACATGTGGTAAACATGCTCCATCCCCACCAGAATGGTGCATTTAGTAAACATGTCAGTCCGCCGATTATTGGTATGACAAAAATATTCATAAAGGCAATTTCTCTTGCAACAGGTGTTTTAAACTCAGGATCGACAATACGCAAAAGCATCAGCCCGCAGGATACAGTGCCGGTAACAACACCGTATATTGCAACAGCACGTTCCAGCTTGTAGTTCTGTAATCTTTTACTCAACATAAAAACTGTCAGGGTGGTTATAATACCACCAACAGCTGATATAACAATTATCGGGACAAAATATTTCCCAATAATAAAAAGTTGAATCCCACATCCTGTGGCCACAACCAGATAATCCACAGAAAAGCCTGTAATCCGTCTTTGCAAAGAAGGATCCATCAGATGCCCGAATTGAGTTGTTCTTTCAATCAACACACGTAAGAGAATCGCAACAATCAAACCGAATAAAAAGAAAAACCCCCATACAATTCTGCCAGCATCCGTAGGAAGCAAGTTAGACAGAAATAATAAAACAAAATACGTAATAATATATACCATTCCGACCAAAGCCATATGAAACGTAATACAGTCTATATTTGAACCATGTGTTGTAATAAAACCTGCAGATTTTGGTTGTTCTTCTTTGGGTAAAACTCCACGGACAAAGAAGGAAGGTAACTTCTGGTTCTGATATTTTCCTTTTTTCATCCCTCTGTTTGCCAAAGGCACACCGACAAAAAAAGCAAAAAAATATCCAATAGTTGCAAATGTAAGTCCGATTGTGGAAGCATTTGCAAAGCCTAAACCTTCCCAAACGCTGCCAATGGATAACGCCTGCCCCGGTCCTTCATTAAAGGCCAGCGGTAAAAGGAAACCAAAGGTTTTGAACATAGGTTCATAACCTGCTGTAAAAAAAAGGAAAAGAATCATAGACCCGACAATGGCCTGGAGAGGGAAAGTAACTGCCTGCATTATTGCCATCCAGACCGAACCTTTAACTATTTTCTGTTCATTCTTTACTTTGAATTCTTCTTTAAAGGATGTAAGTTCCAAAGAAATAAAAGAAAAATTAAAAAAATGATATGCAAAGGTTTTAACAATTTCCACATTTATCGAAACAAGATCAAAACTAATTAACAGCAAACCTAACAGACCACCTGTCAGACTTGCCGGAAACATTATTTTTTGAAAAATCGGAATATAGGCACGTAGCAGTAGCCCCGCTATCAACATTATAGAAAGGTATCCAAAAACAAGTAAAGGATCAAAAGAAAAAGGAGGTGGCATTATTTATCCTTTCTATTAATAAATTATGATTTGGGATGAAAAAAAGTGTTTGTAACTTCAAGCAAAAGTTTTTTTCTGACTTCCGAAGGAATAGCATCAAGAACCTCATTAACCGGGGCTGTTCTATCCGGCATCCTTCCATCTTTTATACCGGCAAGCTCCAATAGCGGCCCAAGGTTCTCCAACAGATCATCTGCACCTCCATCTTTCATAAATTGATTGAACATTGACAGGAGCTCACTTGGAGGAAGATTTTTTGCTTTCTCAACACTCTTTTTTAAATCTTTAATAAAGGCATCAGAATGCCCGGCATTTGATAGAGTAACAGAAAGATGAATGCTGGCAGGAATATTATCAAAAGACAAAGAAGGCTGAATATACCAACCTTTAAGGTTCATCTCATCAATAATATGAAAAACACTGACTTCTTTTGAACTAAATGAGATCAGAGTCATTTCCGGCTCAGCCATCATGTAAAGCTCCGGTATCTCCTCTATTCCCTCTTTAATTTCTCTTACAATGTCTATTTGTTTCTGAGCAAAATCTAAATATTGTTCTTCTCCTACATGGTTAAGCACTGCCCAGGCTGCCGCAAGAGATCCTCCGCTTTTTGTACTTTGTATTGTAGGATTAATCATTGTATAGCCAAGCCAGTCTGCAAAGGCAAACAACTGAAAATGACGCTGCTCTGAATTACGATGAAGTATAAGTGATGCGCCCTTAGGTGTATAAGCATACTTATGAAGATCCACAGAAATAGAATTAACTCCCGGGCAGGAAAAGTCAAAATCAACTACATCCCTACCAAGTTTTTTAAAAAAAGGCAGGAGAAAACCACCCATACAGGCGTCAGTATGAAACCAGATATCATTCTCCCTTGCTATTTCCGAAAGTTCAAAGATCGGATCAATAACTCCCTGTGTATATGAGGGTGCAGATCCCATCATGAAAATGGTATTCTTATTGATACTTTTTTCAACCTCTTTAATATCTGCTTTAAAAGTCACGGGATTTACAGATACTGATACAGTTTTCAAATTTAAATAATGAGCTGCTTTATGGAAAGCTGCATGGGCTGTTGTGGGTAAAATCATCTCAGGCTCTTCGATCTCAGGTTTCTTGTCTCTATAGTAATCCCGGGCTGTTTTAACGGCAAGGATAATACTTTCAGTACCACCGCTTGTAAAATTTCCAACAACATTTTCATCACCATTAAGATGCTTCCTCATGATTGAAACTAAATCATTTTCAAAAGAGAGCAGGCTTGGATAAACAGTAAAATCAAGTGCGTTCTCAGACAAAAACATATTATAGACTTGTTTGGCAAATTGAAGGATCTCCTGACCCGGGTCAAAAATATATCCAAAAGCTTTCCCTGACTGCCAATCCAGGTCATCTTCCTTATACTTGTCAAGTTTTTTGAAAATATCTTCTTTGGTTAAGCCTTTTTGAGGAAGTTCCATTTCAACTCCTTTTTTACAAAACAATTATGTGCTTATTCCAAAAATAAAAAAGTTGAATTTATGTTAGAAATACTTGCAGAGCATGTCAAGAAAAAAGAATAAATTTATTTTATATCAAATCTTATCAAATTTAGAGAACTGCATTGTGAACGTGCCTCTTCCCTGTGTGATTGATCGTAATGCTGTTGAGTAACCAAACATTCTTGAAAGAGGTGCTGTAACGCTTAACAACTGAATACCATCTTTGGAATCTATTGCATTAACTTTACCACCCCTGGCGTTCAGATCACCAATTACATCACCTACAAAAGAATCCGGTAAAAACAACTGGACATCCATTATTGGTTCAAGAAGATAAACAGATGCCTTTTGCAATGCATTCTGACATGCCATGGACCCACAAACTGAAAAGGCAAGGTCAGAAGACTTATTTTCGTCAAAGACAGCACTTTTAAGCACTACGTCAACATCCACCACAGGATAGCCTTTGACCGGACCACTCCCTAAAGCTTCTTTTATGCCATTTTTCACTGCCGTAACAAGCTCTTTTTTAAGTGCATCTTCCGGTATAGTCGATTTAAAACTGACTCCTTTGCCACGACTCTTTGGTAAAATTTCAAGTGTAACTTTGGCATAATGTTCTTTACCTGATATTTCTTTTGCAAATTCAGCCTCTCCTTGAATTTTAGAATTGACTGCTTCTCTATACACCACCTGGGGTTTACCTACATTTACATCAGTTTTAAATTCTTTTTGCATTCTACTTATAATTATTTCCAAATGCAGCTCACCCATACCTGATAACAAGGTCTGGCCGGTCTCTTCATCCTTACTCACCTTGAGAGTTGGATCTTCAATCATGAATTTTTCAAGAACTGTATCAAGCTTTTCCTGATCTGCATGGGTCTTAGGCTCTATGGCAATTGAAATAACAGGATCTTCATACTCCATTTTTTCAAGAAGAACAGGATCTTTGGAAGAACAAAGAGTTTCACCGGTTGATGACTTTTTAAGCCCGATAACTCCGACTATATCACCTGCATAGGCCTCATTTAATCTTTCCCGCTTATTTGCATGCATTTTAAGAACTCTGGAAAGCTTTTCCTTTATACCCAGAGAAGAATTAAAAACATCTTTGCCAGCTTCAAGTTTTCCACTATATATCCGCACAAAGGAAAGTTTTCTTCCCTCAATCATTGAAACCTTAAAAATCAGCGCGGCAAGGGGAGCATTCCTGATAGCCGGGAAATCAATCTTCTCGCCTGTTTTTGGATGTTCCCCTCTTACAGGAGGTAAATCAACAGTGCTTGGTAAAAAAGACGCGATAGCATCAAGCAAAGGCCTAACACCTGTAATTCTAAGAGCACTCCCACTCAAAACAAGTACAAGTATAATTGCAATTGTCGCTATTCTTATAGATTGCTTAAGCTCATCTGTGGAAATCGGTTCTTCTGAACGATATTTATGCATTATTTCAACA
>JAIOSM010000383.1 GCA_021107575.1 Desulfobacteraceae bacterium
AAAAGATTCACCAATATCCACAGAATGATCTATTTGATGAGGATCTTCTTGTTTAATTTCTGATTGTAAAAAAATATCTTCACCCAACATAGCCCATGAATCTGATAATGGCTCAGGGATATCTTTGCCGGAAACCGCCCAAGTGATATATACTTGATCTCCATTTCGATACCCTTGGTGAGATATGAGCCAACGCAGGGCGTTATGGGCTTTTTGCGTGACATCGAAACTAATACCGACAGCCTGTGTTCCGTATTTTTTCATACTTGTTTGCGTATCAGTAAATCTTCCTCGAAAAGTAAAACCACTACTGTCATTTGAAGACACAAGCTTTGCTCCATCACCAGGCCATCTTATAAAACGAGAGTGATTTGATGCAACTCTTTCTTTGCCCCCAAGAATATAACAAAAGCCTTCTTTACTGTTATTAACTCTGTCATAAGCAATCCAAGACTTTATTAATTCTTCATCTTGCCATGTCCCTTGTACTGGATTCCCGAGTTCCTCAACACTCCATCTAATAAATGTTTTTTCAGTAGCTATTTTTTGATTTTTCCCATCCTTTTTTTTTACTTTCAATGGAAATTCAAACTCTTTAGATAAATCATCCCAAAGTATCCCTTTTGATAGATAGCTATAAATTGCTTTAAGTTTTGGGTGTGGCGAGTTGGTATTTGTCCAATCTTCCAATTGATTCATGTAGGCTTTTACTTTTTCACTTTTTGCCTCTGGATAGTCTGACGCGCAGTATCCAATTTCGTCACATAATGGATGTGGAGCAATTTTAGCACCAGATCTACCAGCAGATGATTCTGATGCAGGAATTAATGTTGGGCTATCAGTTCCATGCACAATTTTTGAACGTCCTTTTAAGAAATTACCATTTAAATCTATAACAACCTCTATATGAGCATTTTTAACAAAGTGTGACACAGGCCACATAAAATTATCTTCTTGATCATTGTGATCCACAACAAGGTCATATGTTTCATACAATTTTGCCATCCAGCTCATAACAAAACCTCCTCTTGTTCAACTGGCGTAAGGTTTTCTTCTAAACCAAATTTCTTGGCAGTCATTTTACGAATAAAACGGCTTTGACACTCCTCGGGTCTGGGAAATTTCAAAATTCCTTTTCGCATGGTAGCCTGCCAGAATCGGCTTGCCAGTTCTTCTTTGCCTGTTTCATCAGGATAATCAAAGCTATGAAACGAAAGACCGAAACCAAGTTCATCTATATCATCGTAGGCTCCGTCACCCTCACCAAAAACACAGGGCTCCACATAGCCCTGGCAATCACGTACGCCAAGGAAAATATCCTGTCTGCCACCCTTTTCGAGCATTCGTTTGGCAATGTTATAATGCTTGCCATCAATCTGATCTTTTACCAATTCAGGACGATGCATATTCCACTCAAAATGAGCATTAACCTGATACTCCACATCATGAAGGAAGGTATATATTGCCAAAGAATTACCACCTCCCCAAACCAGTGGTTTTGTGCCTTTGGTCTGGGTTCGCAGTGGTTTCATTACTCGTACTTTATCCACATACCACACTATAGTCGGTTTCCAGTAAATGGATTTTAATATACCTTTGAGCGCCTCATAGGTTGGCACGTGGTAAGAGCATTTTTCCCCTCCGGTTTTGGTAACAGGATCGGTAAATAGTGCATACCGACCCCATACCCGAAAACTGATACTATTTTTCATCAATCCACCTCCTATGCTATTGGTGTATCCATATTGCTGACTATTTCAGTTGCTAAACCAAAATCATCACTGTAAAATCGTTCATCTAAAAAATAAATTTCTTCACCCTGTATCGACATTACTGCATCTGCATCTTGCAATTTCCGCCAGACATTTGGAAAAACATTAACAGAGTATTGCTGTGCTTGTTTAAGAAGCTTCCAGGCTTTAGCAGGTTCAAAATCAGCACAAAGTTCACCAATAATATCCTTACCTTTACCATAAGGAACAATCACTGCCTGGGTTGTTGCATCTATGGTTTTAAAAGCGCGCCCAGCAGTTTTAAATGATTGTTGAAGATTAATTCCTTGCTTGCTTCTTCCGACATTGCGACTGTTATCACTGAGCAAATTAAGCAGGGTATCTTGCCTACCTGCCTGTTTTTCCGTCAAAGGATAAGTCATAAGTTGTGCTCGATCATAAAAATAATAGGTAAAATATTGATTCATGACATCCGGGTTAAGCAGGTTATCATCTTTATTCTCTGAAAAAATCCGCAAAGCCTTATCTCGTCCTTCTTTTATGTCTTCCAACATATCAATAGCTTCATCTTGAGGATTGACCACAAAAACTTGAGCCATAGGCAGATTGCCATTACGATTACAACGCCCGGCAGCTTGAGCAATGGAATCAAGACCTGCCAAAAAACGAATCACCGAATTGAAATCTACATCCACGCCAGCCTCAATAAGCTGAGTGGAAATACAGAGGACTGGTAGACCAACATCCAGTCTCTGGCGAACCAGGGTTAAAATTTTTTTCCGGTGAGCCGGGCAAAGATTGGTGCTGAGATAAAAAATAGAATGATCATCCACCTCACTCAGACATGACTCATAAAGTTTTTTTGCCCATTTCTTGGTATTGACAATAATCAGGCAATTACCTTTTTCCTCAAGCTGTTGAATTGCAAGCTTGGTAAGTTCAAAGTCTGTCCAACCTTGTGGACAGACTTTGTTTACAATTTCCACTCGTTTCAACTGAACAAAAAGGTCTTCTTTATTCTCCACCAGTTCCTGATTTACAGCCATCTTGAGTTGACTATATTCAGAATTCAAATTGCTCAATAGTGGTTGGGTGGCAGTACAAAGGATTGCAGTAGTCCGAGCATAGTCTACAAAAAATTGAAGACCATTACAAAAAAGGTGAACACAATTAATAGGCAAACTCTGGATTTCATCAAAGATCAATACCGAATTGGCAAGAGAATGCATCCGCCTGGCACCACGGGTTCCACCGCCGAATAAAACTTCCAGAAACTGCACCATAGTGGTAAATATGATGGGTGCATCCCAATTCTCTGCAACAAGTTTTGACTGTAAGGTCTGCTCTTCCGGCTCAAGATTAGAATGATGCTCAAGAACCCAAGGGAATTCATCACCTTCTTTTTCAACAACCAGCCTGATCTCTTCAGCATTTTGCTCAATAATAGAGGTAAAGGGAATAATGTAAATAATGTGATCAAGATTGTGCTCTTTTGCATGATGCAAGGCATAACGCAT
>JAIOSM010000141.1 GCA_021107575.1 Desulfobacteraceae bacterium
ACGCCGTCAGTAAACAATTAATGCCTGTATATGACAAACCAATGATCTACTATCCATTGTCAACGCTCATGCTGGCAGGGATCAAGGATATTTTGATCATCTCAACCCCGGAGGATATCGGGGGCTTTAAACATCTTCTAAAGAGTGGTTCCCAATGGGGCATATCATTGGAATATGCTGTACAACCTTCTCCGGACGGCCTTGCCCAGGCGTTTTTAATTGGAGAAAAATTTATTGGCAATAATAACGTTGCCTTGATTCTAGGGGATAATATATTTTATGGAGAAGGATTATCTACTCGTTTCCAGGAGATAGCCCAGCAACAAAGCGGTGCCACGGTTTTTGGATACTATGTAAAGAACCCTCAACATTATGGAGTTGCAGGCTTTGATAATCAAGGGAATGTCACAAGCCTTGAAGAAAAACCTGAACACCCAAAATCAAATTATGCAATAACCGGGCTCTATTTTTATGATAATGATGTCATTGAAATCGCAAAACAAATCCGCCCTTCTGCCAGGGGTGAACTTGAAATAACAGATGTAAATAATGCATATCTTAAAAATGGTTCACTTAAAGTCGAGCTGTTAAGCAGAGGCGCGGCATGGCTTGATACAGGAACACATGAATCCCTTCTTGACGCTGCAGTGTTCATTAAAGTAGTTGCAGACCGTCAGGGACTTAAAATAGCCTGCCCTGAAGAGATTGCTTATAAAATGGGACTTATTAATGCCGAACAGCTTGAAAAATTAGCACAGGCTCTGAGCAAAAATGGCTATGGCCAGTATTTATTAAATCTCTTAGAACAACAAACCGCCCAGAATATTATACCCTGATGAATATATCATGGATGAATATATCATGAAATACACAAAACTTAATATACCCGATGTCATACTAATTGAACCACAAGTTTTTGGTGATGAACGTGGTTTTTTCATGGAAACCTGGCGGGCAGATGAATTCAAATCCACCATTGCTGATTTATCTTTTGTCCAGGATAATCACAGCAAATCAAGCCAGGGCATTTTAAGAGGACTACATTACCAGATCAAACAAGCCCAGGGCAAACTTGTAAGAGTGACAACCGGTAAAGTCTTTGATGTTGCTGTGGATCTTCGTAAGCATTCGCCTTTTTTTGGCAAATGGGCAGGGGTTACACTTTCTTCAGAAAGCAAAACCATGCTCTGGATTCCCCCGGGATTTGCCCATGGATTTTATGTAATCAGCAAAGAAGCAGAATTTATATATAAATGCACAGACTACTATGCACCACAACACGAACGATCCATAAAATGGGATGACCCTGATCTTGCAATTGCCTGGCCTATTATCTCTGGTACTGAACCTCTGCTCTCTGCCAAGGACAAGGCAGGATTACCATTTAACTTAAGCGAAATTTGTAAATGAAAGCACTGATAATCGGAACAAACGGACAATTGGGATGGGAACTTAGTCGTACCTGCCCTGATAATATAACATCCTTTGAAGTTGATTATCCAAAAATTGACCTTTGTGACAGCTCAACCATCAATCAATGGATTAATACCGTATCACCTGACTGTATTATAAATGCAGCGGCATACACTGATGTTGACAAGGCTGAAATCGAAAAAAACAAAGCTTATCAAACAAATCACAAAGGTGCTGAAAATCTTGCAATAGAAGCAAAACAAGCAGACATTCATCTTATTCATATTTCCACTGACTTTGTATTTAGCGGTGAACAATTCAAACCATACAGCCCTGACGACACGCCTGATCCAGAATCAGTATACGGCAAATCAAAACTAAAAGGTGAGCTTGCTGTTAAAAAAATACTTGACAACAAAGCTTTAATAATAAGAACTGCCTGGCTTTATTCGTCCCATGGAAAGAATTTTGTAAAAACCATTCTCAACCTTATGAAAGGGCACAGCAGTATTAAGGTTATTGATGAGCAGATAGGAACTCCTACCTGGGCACATGGTCTTGCCAAAGCTATCTGGATTGCTGCTGCAAAAAAATTAACAGGAACCCTGCACTATACTGATGCAGGTGTTGCATCATGGTATGACTTTGCTATTGCAATTGCAGAAGAAGGACTGGCCGCAGGTCTTCTTGCCAGGACAAACCCGATACACCCAGTTCCCACCAGCGAATTCCCGACTCCTGCAAAAAGACCAATGTACAGCGTATTGGATAAACAATCCATGTGGCAGACAACAGGCATAGCCCCTGAACACTGGCGCGTACAACTGAGGTTGATGTTAAAGGAACTTGTTTAATGCAAAGTATATTAGTTACAGGCGGCGCCGGATTCATAGGCACAAATTTTGTATATTACTGGCTTGATAAATACCCCCGAGACCATGTAATTGTTCTGGATGCTTTGACCTATGCAGGCAACAGGGAGAGCCTTCCAAATCATCAGTCTGATAAAAACCCTCAATTTAAATTTGTCCACGGCAATATCCTTGATCAGGAACTTGTTGAGACTCTGTTAACAAAGCATAATATCAGCACTATAGTTCATTTTGCCGCCGAATCCCATGTTGACCGGTCCATTCATGGACCCGATGAATTCATCAATACCAATATTGTGGGCACCCATAGTCTTCTCAAGGCTGCTAAAACAATCTGGCTGGATAAAAATCAACCTGAGCATCGTTTCCATCATATATCCACTGATGAAGTATATGGAACATTAAAACCAAATGATCCGCCATTTTCCGAAAGCACACCATATGCACCGAATTCACCCTATGCTGCGAGCAAAGCATCGTCTGATCATCTTGTAAGAGCATATCATAAAACATATGGATTACAGACAACCATAAGCAACTGCTCCAATAATTATGGTCCGTTTCAGTTCCCGGAAAAACTTATTCCTTTGACCATAACAAATATTTTAGATGGCAAACCTTTGCCAATCTATGGAGACGGGAAACAAATACGTGACTGGCTCTATGTTGATGATCATAACAAAGGCGTTGATTTAATCCTGCAAAAAGGCAAAATAGGACAGACTTACAATATCGGAGGCAATAATGAAAAAACTAATATGGATATTGTTAAAACAATATGTAAGCTGATAGATAAAGAATTTGCAAAGAACAAAAGCATGATAAAGAGATTCCCCAAGGCGCCTCAATTAACAGGCAAAACTGCGGATATACTTATAACCCATGTCACAGACCGTGCAGGGCATGACAGGCGCTATGCAATTAATGCTGAAAAAATATCATCCGAACTTGGATATACTTCTGAAGAATCTTTTGAAACCGGCATTAAAAAAACAATTAATTGGTTTCTAAAAAATGAAACCTGGTGGCGTAAAATTTCATCAAAACATTTATCGTTTTAAAAAAAGCCTTCACTTTATAATTTATAATTAGGCAATAAATTTTTTGAAATAAATAAAGGAGCGCTATGTTATTCAGAAAAAAAATAGTAATTGGGTCATTGCTTATTATAATTCTGTTATCAGCTTTTGGTGCATGCTTATATCTTTCAAAAACCACTGCCAAACGTTCTGTTAAAATTGGTGTTGTCTTGCCCTTGTCTGGTGACTTTCAAACATATGGAAGATATGGAGTTCAGGGTGCGAAAATGGCGGTGGATGAAATCAATAAAACCGGTGGAGTCCTGAATGGAAGGCGTCTTGAACTGATAATTGAGGACAACAAAACAGACCCCAATATTGCGGTCAAACAGATAAGAAAATTAATCCAGGAAGATGACGTTATTGCCGTTATGGGACCTGTCAGCAGCACTGCCCGTGATGCCATGGCCAGAGTTGCCAAACAATTCAAAACTCCCCTGCTGTATGGTATCAGTTACGAGGGTAACAAGTATAACCGATATTTATTTTGCTACAGCCCGATTCCTGATCATGTGATCACTCCCCTGGTTCCTTTTATGGCAGAAAATTATGGTCAGTCATTTTATATTTTTGGCTATGATTATGTGTGGCCGCATAAAATGACAGAAGCCATCAAAAGAGAAGTAAAAAAATTAAACTGCAAAATATCCGGGGTTGAATTTACTCCTTTTGGCATAAAAGATTTTTCTCTCACTCTAAAAAAAATTAAAGAATCCGGCGCTGATGTTCTTATGCTGATTCTTCCAGGTCCTGATGGGTTCAGGTTTATCCGGCAGTTTAATGAGTCTGGTTTGAGAAAACATGTGAAAATTGTGGCAATTGCGTCTGATGAAACCTCTTTACAAGCCCTGCCGCCTGAAGAACTTGAAGGTATAATAACGAATGTTCATTTTTTAAACAGCCTTGAAAGTAAAGAAGCAAAATCTTTTGTTGACCGGCAGAAAAAAATGTTTGGTAATAACACAGTAGTTACTTATTCTACAGAATCTCACTATGGTTTGATAAAACTTTTACAAAAAGCTATTGAAAATGCCGGTACTATTGATAAAGAAAAAATTATTGATGCCATGGAGAACCTGGCAATAACCGTAGGTAATGGCTCAGTGACAATGAGGGAAGATCATCATATGAATCTGAACATGATAATTTCCGAGTTTACTGCCGGCAAGCTTATTGCAAAAAAAAAT
>JAIOSM010000369.1 GCA_021107575.1 Desulfobacteraceae bacterium
ATAATTGAAAAACATAAAGGTACGATTGACGTAGAGAGTGAAGTGGGAAAAGGAACGACCTTTACTATTCGTCTTCAGCTGGAACCGAATCTGGAAAGTCTGTTGAGTGGTTGAGTGGATGAGTAATCGAGGAGATAAAATTGGCAACAAATAACTTAAAACAAAGAATAAATAAAATAACATGGATAGCTGTTTTGATTTTTTTCTCGCTGTTTATTTTGCTGAGCACTGAAGTCTTCTGTGGTGAAAAGACTCTGGTGAAAATTGGTGTTCTGGCAAAAAGAGGAACTGAGAGATGTCTACAGAAGTGGTCACCTACTGCAAAATATCTTACATCAAAAATTGCCGGCGGGAAATTTGTTGTTGTACCCCTTGATTTTGAGGAAATTTACTCTTCGGTTGAAAAAGGGAAAGTCGATTTTGTCCTGACCAATCCTTCTGTCTATGTGGAACTTGAAGCATTGCAGGGTATAAACCGTATTGCTACTCTTAAAAATATGCATTCAGGAGGTGTATATACAGTATTTGGCGGGGTAGTATTTTGCAAGTCGGACAGGGATGACATCAGGCATCTGGCCGACATCAAAAAGAAAAGCTTTATGGCCGTCAAGGAAACCTCATTTGGAGGTTGGAGGATGGCGTGGCGGGAGTTCAAAGAAAAAGGAATCGATCCCCATAGTGACTTTGCAACTCTCAAATTCGGAGGTACGCACGATGCGGTTGTCTATAGTGTCTTGAAGGGTGAGGTAGATGCCGGAACGGTGCGAACTGATACATTAGAAAGAATGGAAAACGAAGGAAAAATAAAACTTAAAGATTTCCGAGCTATACATGAGCATAAAAGACAAAACGTTAATTGTTTGTCTTTTCTTCATTCCACACGCGCATATCCTGAATGGCCCTTTGCAAAAATGATTCACACACCCGACAAGCTGGCTGAAAAAGTATCTATGGCATTGATAGCAATGCCAAAAAACTCCGCTGCCGCCAAGGCGGCAAAATGTGCAGGCTGGACAATTCCTTTAAGCTATCAGCCGGTTCATGAATGCCTGAAAGAGCTGAAATTAGGGCCTTACAAAGATTTAGGAAAAATTACTCTCGCCTATGTTTTAAGAAAATACCGGCTCTCTATTTCAGCAATCGCCCTTTTGTTGATAGTAATGACAGGATCTATTCTCTTCATTCTTAACTCAAACCAAAAGGTGAGAATAGCCCATTTAAAGATGAAGTCGGAGGTCAGGGTGCGAATGAAAGCTGAAAAGTTGCTTGATATAGAGCGCAAGCAGCTACTTTCCATGTTCGATGGTATTGATGAAGTTGTTTATGTTGCAGATCCCAACACCTATGAAATGCTATATATGAATAGCCCTGCTAAAAAGCATTGGGGAGATGGTGTTGGACAAAAGTGTCATTACGTACTTCAAAAACTTGATTCACCCTGCCCGTTCTGTACCAATGATCGCATCTTCGGCGATAACACCGGAACTTCATATATATGGGAATTCCAGAATACTGTGAATCATCGCTGGTACCGCTGTATCGACAAGGTAATAAACTGGCCGGATGGACGCCTGGTACGCCACGAAATGGCGATTGATATCCATAATCGTAAAGAGACGGAAGAATCGCTCAGAGAAAGCGAGGAGAAATATCGCACTCTATTCGAAGATTCCAGGGATGCTATTTATATTAATACTCGCGAAGGCGAGTTTGTCGATGTCAACCAGTCGATGCTGGATCTCTTTGGTTATAAAAAAGAAGAAATGATAGGCCTGAATGCAAAGGAAATTCATGTTTTTCATCAAAATCGACCTGAGGTTCTCAAAAAAATTGATGAAAAGGGATCTTATAAAAACTATGAGCTACAATTTAGAAAAAAAGACGGCAGCGTGATGGATTGTCTTCTTAACGCAACTGTACGAAAGTCTGACGATGGAAGCATAATCGGCTACCAGGGTGTAATCCGCGACATTACCAAGCAAAAACAGGCTGAGCTGGAGCTGAGAAAGATTAACGAACAACTTGAACAGGCCATTGCAAATGCAAACCAGATGGCAGTTGAAGCTGAAACGGCAAACATGGCAAAAAGCGAGTTTTTAGCAAACATGAGCCATGAAATCCGAACTCCCATGAACGGCATACTCGGCTTTTCCGACCTGCTCCTTGAAGATGAATTAACCATAGAGCAGCGAGAAGCTGCTGAAACCATAAAAAAGAGCGGTGAAAATCTTTTAAGCCTGATTAATGACATCCTCGACCTCTCCAAGGTGGAAAGCAAGAAGATAGAGCTTGAGTCCATACGGTTTAACGTTGAAACCCTGATGCTCGATGTTGGTGAACTGGTAAGGACAAATCTTGGGGAAAAGCCTGTTGAAATAAACTGTCAAATTGGTGACATACATACGAATCTGGTTGGTGACCCTACAAGGCTGAGACAGATCATCACAAATCTTACCGGCAATGCAATCAAATTTACGCATGAGGGGGAAATTATTATAGGTGTGACTACAGAAAAAGAGGTTGATGAAGAAGTTACTCTTAAATTTTACATAAAAGACACCGGCATAGGTATTCCCGAAGATAAGCTGGAGAGCATTTTCGAATCCTTCACTCAGGCAGACGGGAGCACTACCAGGGAATTTGGAGGAACCGGTCTGGGGCTGACCATATCTAAAAAGTTTGCCCAGTTAATGGGTGGAGATATGTGGGCGGAAAGCCCTGCGAATGAAAACCTACCACTCAACCACTCAACCACTCAACCACTCAACCAAAATCCTGGAAGTATTTTCTATTTCACCGCCAAATTCAAAAAAGATCTTAAATCTACAAAACAGGCTAAACCTTTAAACGTTGATGACCTTGAAGGAAAATCGATTCTGATTGTGGACGACAATGAAACCGCTCTTATAGTCGCAGCAGAAATAGTCAAAAGAGCTGGAATGGTGCCTGTTCTGGTTAGAAGCGGAGAGGAAGCACTTGACCGCCTGAAGGCAGAGGCATTGGTCGCTGGGGATTTGTCACTGGTGAAAAATAGTGAATATAGCATGTCTTACAAAATTGGCACGTCAATTGCTGATACTAAAGATAGCAGATCAATGCATTATTATTAATAGCACTTAAAATGCTGGGAATGTGATATGTTGAAATCAAAGAAGGAAACATTATTGTTTTTTGTTAATATAAATTATTACGAGGATGTTGTTTATGGCAACTATAAAACAAATAATTAATCCTGAGCTCTATGATGCAATCCTTTTTGACTTGGACGGTGTAGTTACCAGAACCGCTGATACCCATGCAAAAGCCTGGAAAAAGCTTTTTGACGAATATTTGAAAGAAAAGAGCGACTCCGACGATTATAAACCTTTTGATATTAAGAATGACTACATAAGATATGTGGATGGAAAACCTCGCTATAAAGGGGTTGAATCCTTTATTTCCTCTCGCAGTATTGATATCCCTTATGGCTCTGTCCATGATGCTCCTGATAAGGAAACCATATGCGGGCTTGGCAATAGAAAAAACCAATTTTTTTCTGATTTGTTGAAAAAAGAGGGTGTAAGGGTTTATGAATCCACTGTTGATCTTATTCGTGAGTTAAGAAAAAACGGGTTTAAAACAGCCATTGTAAGTTCAAGCAAAAACTGTAGTCCAGTTCTTAAGGCCGCAGAGATTGAAGCCTTATTTGATGCAAGAGTTGATGGTGTAGTATCTGAGGAGCTTGGTCTTACTGGTAAGCCTGAGCCTGATATTTTTCTGGAAGCTGCCAAAAGGCTGGATGCTGATGTGAATAGATGTGTGGTGGTAGAGGACGCATTTTCCGGTGTGGAGGCCGGGAAAAAAGGCGGTTTTGGAATGGTTATCGGTGTTAACCGGAAAGATCAGGCACAAGATCTTAAACAAAAAGGCGCTCATGTAGTAGTTGAAGATCTTTCTGAAATTGAGTCGGGCTTGGAAAAAGAGACCAGCTGGGATCAGACATATATGGGATTTGATCCTGAAGACGAAGGGCGGCGGGAAGCAATGTGCGCCATTGGAAACGGTTATTTTGTCACCAGGGGAGCAGCTCCCGAGGCAAATGCTGATTACGTACATTATCCGGGCACCTATCTTGCCGGAGGGTATAACCGTCTTAAAACAAAAGTTGCTGGCAGAATGGTTGAGAACGAAGATCTGGTAAACCTTCCCAACTGGCTTTGCTTCAATTTTCGCATTTTAGGTGAGGAATGGTTTCAGCTAAAAGATGTAAAAATTCTTTTTTATAGACAATCTCTGATTATAAAAAAAGGGATACTTAATCGCACCATATGCTTTCGGGATAGAAACAACAGGGAGACACGCATTTGTCAACACTCGTTTGTCCATGGAGATCAGATGCACAGGGCTGCGCTTAAAACTATTATTACACCTATGAACTGGGAAGGTGAAATAGAGATATGTTCTGCTTTGGATGGCAGGGTGACAAATCAGGGGGTTGAGCGCTACCGGGATTTGGGCACGCAACATCTTGATCTGGTTGACTCTCGCCATATTGATGAAAAAAGCATGATTTTAAAAATGCGTACTAACCAGTCATGCTTAGATATTGCCATGGGTGCAAGAACCAAAATTTTTCTTAAAAATAATATAGCTGCTATTGAATCTGTCCCGGCTGACAAACCAGGAGGATATATTGCAAGGCATTTTATTGTAAATATAAGCAGGGGCGATGACCTTACAGTGGAAAAATTGGTCTGTATCTATACGTCCCGGGATACAGGTATTTCCGAATGCTTGTTAGAGGTGGAAAACAGTATTACAAATGATGTTGAAAGTTTTGATACTTTGTTAGAATCCCATGTTACAGCCTGGGAACTTTTATGGCGTAAATTTGATGTCACTCTGGAACTGGATAATAAAGATATTGAGCGAGATACTCAAAGAATTATTAGATTGTATATTTTTCATTTATTACAAAGTTCTTCTGTACATTCTCTGGACATTGATGTTGGTATGCCGGCTCGGGGCTGGCATGGTGAAGGCTACCGAGGACACATATTCTGGGATGAAATGATTATTTTCCCATTTTTAAATTATCGTGCCCACCAAATTACAAGGACTCTGCTCATGTATCGTTACCGACGGCTTGAAGAAGCCCGACGTGCAGCCAGAAAGGCAGGCTACAAAGGTGCAATGTATCCATGGCAGAGTGGGAGCAGCGGCAGAGAAGAGACCCAACAGATGCACCTGAACCCTGAATCTGGACGCTGGCTGCAAGACCACACTCATCTACAGCGCCATGTAAATAATGCCATAGTTTATAATATCTGGCAGTATTTTCAAATTACCCACTATATAGAGTTTTTATCCTTTTACGGAGGCGAAATAATAATAGAAATTGCTCGGTTCTGGGCAAGCATTGCAACCTATAACAAGGAACTTAATCGATATGAGATCTTTGGTGTAATGGGACCTGATGAATATCACGAGTCCTACCCTGGAGCAGACAAACCGGGTCTGAACAATAATGTATATACTAATGTAATGGTAATGTTTGTTATGGAGCAGGCTCTTAACCTGCAGCATGTTATTCCTGAACAGGACTGGGACTGTTTAAGAAAAAAGCTCGAGATAGAAGATAGAGAACTGGAAATATTCCAAAAAATGAGTAAAAGGATGAAACTGGTATTCCATGGAGATGGAATACTCAGTCAATTTGAAGGATACGATAAATTAAAGGAATTTGACTGGGCAGGATATAAAAAAAAATATGGGAATATTCAACGTGTGGACAGAATCCTTGAAAAAGAAGGGGATAGCGCCAATAATTATAAACTTTGCAAACAGGCTGATGTCCTGATGCTTTTATACCTTTTCAGTGCTGAAACTTTAAGAAAAATGTTTAAACGCCTTAATTATACTTTGGATAAAAGCTTGGTCCCCAAAAATATCAACTATTATTTAAAACGTACTACAAACGGGTCATCACTGGCATTAATTATTCATGCTTGGATTGAAGCAAGGCAGGCAAGAGAACGCTCATGGAAACTTTTCAGCCGGGCACTTGAGACTGATATGGTTGATGACCGCACCGGAAGTACTCGGGAAGGTATCCATCTGGCTGCCATGTCAGGCTGTATTGATATCCTTCAACGGGGCTATGCAGGTCTTGAAATACGCAGTGATATACTGATTTTAAATCCTTTACTCCCAAAATCCATAAATCGTATTTGTTTTCATATTAGATACAGGGACCACTGGCTTGATCTGGAAATCACTCAGACAGATGTTAAGGTTAAAAGTTTGACCAGCAGGGCAAGGCCGATCATGATTATGATCAAAGATGAAATAATCAGATTATATCCGGGCAAGATAGCATATGTGGATATTTGACTTATAATTTTTAAAGTCAGGAAAGAACCATGGTGAAAAGCGGGTAAAAAAATGAATAAAAAAAGTACAAAAAATAGTCATATTATCATTGTATCCAACAGGTTGCCGCTTATTTTAAAAAAGGCCGAGGATGGCAGGATAGAAGTGAGCAAAGGGTCCGGGGGACTGGTAACAGCAATGGCACCAGTACTGAAGAACCGAAATGGTATCTGGGTAGGCTGGCCCGGTTATGTACAGGAGGCGGATATTGATGACAGCATGTTACCGGCAATACAGTCAGCATCTTCCGGATACAGTGTTAAACCGGTTATGCTTAGTTCAGATGAGTTAAAGCTTTTTTATGAAGGTTTCTCCAATTCAATCATATGGCCTCTTTTTCATGGTTTTACTGATAAATGCGTTTTTTTGTCTGAATACTGGAAGGGTTATCAGGCAGTTAATAAAAAATTTGCATTAGCAGTTAATCAGAATGCAAATGACCAGGATTTTATCTGGGTGCATGATTATCAATTAATACTTGTGGGGGCACAATTGCGCAAAATGCGTAAGGGAAACCAGATTGGATTTTTTTTGCATGTTCCATTTCCGCCCATGGACACCTTTATTAGATGTCCATGGCGCTTTGAGCTGCTTTCTGCAATGTTGGAATATGATCTTATAGGGTTTCACACAATTCAAAATAAACGTCATTTTATTGGATGTATCAACAAA
>JAIOSM010000039.1 GCA_021107575.1 Desulfobacteraceae bacterium
ACGTGTCCCAATTCCCATACCATGCAGTTCTTCTTTTACAAGAAAAGCAACTTCTGCCATATTATTTCCGACTTCTACATAAGAACCTATTGCCACTATTCTCTTCCGCCTGCCAAATTGTATTAAACCTATTATCGTCATATTCTTCTTGTAATCCACGCCAGACCATTCTTTCTGAAGCATTTCCCTTGAGAAAACCCTTCTTTTATTAAAAAACCTGTAATAAATAGAATCTTCCTGAAGGGAATAATAAAAATTTCTGGACTCGAACTCATCAGATGGAAGCAGAGGGCGAAACTCAATATTTTTACCATTTCTTAATTTACTGCAAGACTTATAATCATCAAGGAATATAAGGTCCTGACTTGTGGGAGATAGCTGATCAACAAAAATATAGTGCCTTTTTTTAGCTTCTTCTATTAATTCCTTTCTAAATTTTGGATGGGCAATCTGTACAAGCTCCATTACTCTCTGATATATGCTTTTACTTTTTAATTCTGCAATTCCATATTCAGTTACAACAATATCAATATCCCCTCTGGTGGTCGCGACACCTGCACCTTCACTCAAATGAGTAACAATTCTGGACACTTCACCATTCTGAGCAGTTGAAGGAATAACAATAATAGAAAACCCTCCTTTTGACATACTACTTCCCCGGATAAAATCGACCTGATCTCCAATACCGCTATAAAACAAATAACCTTTGGAGTCTGTACATATCTGCCCTGTAAGATCTACTTCCAGAGCAGAGCTGATAGATATGAAATTGTCATTTCTTGCTATTACATTAGGATCATTTACAAATTCAGAAGCCTTAAAGTAAAACATGGGATTATTATTAACATATTGATATAATTTTTTTGTCCCCATGCAAAGAGAAGCTACTACTCTATCAGGAAGGTATGACTTATTCCTGTTGGTGACAGCCTTGCTCTCAAAAAGCGGTAAAAACCCGTCTGTAATAACCTGAGTATGAATACCAAGATTTTTTTTATCTTTTAAAAACGGTGCTATGGCATCAGGGAGATGGCCGAACCCAAACTGCAAAGTCGCGCCATCAGGAACAAGTCGTTCCACATAATGCCCGATACGTTCTATAACTTTACGATTCTTTTTTTCAGGGAAGGCTTCCACGAGGGGTTCCTCATGAAATACAAAATAGTCAATCTCATCAATATGAACAAAACTGTCTCCCCATGTCTTTGGCATTTCAGGATTTACCTGAGCAATAACCATTGTGGCATTTTTCAAACCGGCAAGAGTTATATCAACTGAAATACCAAGGCTGCAAAAACCGAACTTATCCGGTGGAGACACCTGAACTAAAGCCACGTCAAGCCCAATTTCCTGGGAAGCAAACATTCCAGGAATCTGGGAAAGATAAACCGGGACATAATCGATTTTACCTTCATACGCAGCCTGCCGCATATAAATGCTTATGAAAAAAAGCTTGATAGAAAATCTTGACAGAAAAGACCTGTCATTCACGTAATCGGCAAGTGTGGAGGAAAACATTTGATATAAGATAAGATCTTGATTTGATTCATCTTTAATCATAGTTCTGATAAGTTTTTGAGGCTCCCCACACCCAGTGCCGATAAATACACGGCTGCCATTTTTAATCTTCTTTACAACATCTTCAGCTGAAATAACTTTTTCAGGGCAAATATCTTTTAGTTCCATTTTTTTAACCTCTAAAATAATAATCTGACATTTCGATACTACCAAAAAAACAAATAATTAAGAAGCGAATATTTTGTACTAAATACATCTCAATGATTTTGCTGTATATATAATTATTGCAGGCCACATAACAGATTTTCTAATTGCCGCAGGCAGGCCTGAAACCTATGCCTACAAAGTCTCTTTTAATGTCGCAGCAGGAATAACCATAGCAGGGATTCTTCTGCTTGCTTATCTTTTCAGGCTTTTAAAAACAAACTCAATTGCTAACCAGAATTTTCCAACTTTCTTAAAATGTAAAGAAGGATGTTTGGGGTTATTTTTTAATAATTGAAAATTTTCTTCAGCCAATTTTTGTATATGCATTGGAAGATTTTCAAAATTTTTCCAGAATCGGTCTGTAGTCCTGTGCATCTATAGTGCCTTTAAACCGCCTCTTTTTTTCCGTTTAATGCTTCTTTAATTAAAAAATCTAGTTTCCCAGCGTCTGAGTCTTCAACAACTTTTTTATCCCATCTTTCCCAGTCTTTTTCTGAAAACCAGTTTCTCAACTGAATATATTTTTCAGGAGGAAGCATATTAATAGCTGTTTTTATTTCTTCTACTGTTTGCATAATCTCCCTTTTACTTTTTAAATCAATCTTAAAATCATCTTTATTTTTACATATTAAGGCATTATATCTGTTTTTGCAAATAGATATTTATACAACAATATCAAGGCGCATATGCTTGCCCTTATTACACTTGTAAAGAAAGAATACGGGCGCGCAACTTTTTGCGTTGGCTGCATTAGCCTTGTTCTACGTTTTGTCTGTTACCCATCATAAATTTATACAGCTCACAGTAAAAGTCTTTCGGGTTATCGTTCATCGAAAAATGACCACTCTGCTTTATCTTTACTTTTTGGACTTCTCCGACACGAGTTACCGTAGGTAGATCGACATTTTCATCACCGAAAAAATACGCCTTCCGGCATGAAAGCCCAAGAAATACCTCAAGCAGTTTATTGCTATCAGACCATGTAACCAGTGATTCGGCGCTTTTGTAAAGAGCATCCGCAGATGTTGAGTCTATCGCAGCGTAGCTTTTACCAAAGTTGTTAAATTGGTCTCGTAACTCAGGAAAAATGTCAGACTCAAACACTGCGGGCGGCACGCTTATGATTTTTCGACTTATGATTCCGCAATCGGCACCGATTAAATTTCCCTCAACATTTATAAAAGTCTTTGTTTCATTCAAAATATCATCGGGAAGGAGCAGAGCCACTGCGCCGCCCATGCTGTGAGCAACAATATGTAACTTCTTGTATGAAAACTTCGTAAGGATTTCAGCACATATTTGTGCCTGGGCTTCCATCGTGTAAGAAAATTTTTTTGACTTTGAGGATTCACCAAATCCGACAAGATCGAGGGCCAAAATAGAATAGCCATCAAAGTCAGTGAGGTTCCAAATGTGATGGAATGAATTCTTTGAGCAGCCTAGCCCGTGTACCAAAAAAATGAGCTCTTTACCAGTGTCACGCACATTTGCCACAATCTCATTTGATTGTCCATCTATAATTATTGAAAATTTCATAAGCACTCAAAACGAACTACAGTTCGACGTAAAACATG
>JAIOSM010000374.1 GCA_021107575.1 Desulfobacteraceae bacterium
ATGTATGAATGCAACCAGAGAGGGCATACAGTTTATTTTCTAGAGCCCCATGACGTATATATCCGTGATAACGAAGTTGTGGCCAGGATGCACGACATTTCAGTTGAACCCAATCTTTCTATAAAAGAATACTGGGAAAAAATTATTAAGTGCATGGATCAGGATGGGCTCATATTTGAGACAATCACTGAGCTGGATGTCCTTTTTTTAAGAAAAGATCCTCCCATCAACTACGAGGTTATGGAATTTTTAGGACCGGTCAATGATAAGGTGTTTATGATCAACAGCACCTTTGGTCAGATTAATGGAAATAGTAAGATATACACATTGAATTTCCCCGATATCATACCTGAAACTCATATTTCAAGGGATCCAAGAAGGTTAAAAAAAATTATTGATGATTATGGCGGTGACATGGTTATCAAACCCCTGCAGGGGCACGGAGGGCATGGTGTTATCAAAGTCAGCAACCGAGACCAGGAGAACCTCAACTCATTGATCAATTATTATATTGGATCGAGTAAGCCCTACCCTGAACGTCATCCTATAATGGTGCAGGAATACTTAAAAAGCGTTAAACAGGACGGGGATGTCAGAATCTTGCTCTTAAATGGAGAAATACTTGGTGCAATGCGGCGCAGATCTATTTCAGGAGATTTCAGAACCAATGTCCATGCAGGGGCGCAAGCCTTCAAACACGTGATTACGAAAAGAGAAATTGAGATCTGTGAAATTATAAAAGACCGGTTAATTAAAGATGGATTATATTTTGTTGGAATTGATATTATAGGAGATAAGCTGGTTGAAATAAACTGTGTCAGCCCAGGAGGGATACCAAGGATAAACCAGCTCGATAATGTTAGGCTTGAATCAAAGGTTGTGGATTTTATTGAAAGCAAAATCATTTAAACTAAAAACTATGGCAAAAGAGAAAGGTAAGTTAGAAAGACCTGCTCTATACTTATTAACTATTTTTTTTCATATGTTCCTGATTATTTTGGCAGCTTGCGTTCTTTTCTCATGCCAGAAAAATGAAAAACACAAGGTCCTGAGAATTGGCCTGCCAGAAGAACCCAAGTCTCTGAATCTATGGCTGGGAACTGATGCCAATTCAAGAAAAATCTTATTCCAAATTTACCAGCCATTATTTACCCGTGATCCCAAAACACTAAAAATTATCCCCTGGCTTGCCAAAGAAGACCCTGTATTTGATAAGGAAAAATTGACATATACTGTGAAACTAAGGGAGGCAAAGTGGTCTGACGGCTCTGAATTTACAAGTGCAGATGTTCTGTTTACCAAAAAACTTTTTTTTGATTTTAAAATACCGAGATATTACAGTAAATGGAAAGCAATAAAACAAATAGTGGCCATTGACAAACATACTCTTGTATTTTATTTAAAAAAGCCTTCTGCTATTTTTTTATCCCGGGTTCTGACTGCGCCCATTGTTTCAGAAAAAGAATGGGGACAGGTTGCTGCTGATGCTCTGAAAAGTGAAAAGCCTTTAAGATACCTACAGAATCATTCACTGGAAACACCCTTGGGAACAGGACCTTTTACCTTGTTTGAATATAGAAAAGGGGCCTATCTTCATATGAAAAAAAACCCTTACTTTTTCGGAACAGGGGAAACCATAGCCAATCATCTTCTTGGTCCCTATGTGGACAGTCTCTTATTTAAAATTTACGGCACCAATGACATTGCAATTTTAGCCCTTAAAAAAGGCGACATAGATATGTATTGGTGGGATATTCAACCCGGATATATTGAAGACTTGAAAAAAAAACCCCACATACAACTTTTCTTTAATAAAAAAAGCGCATTGTATTATATGGGGTTTAATCTAAGAAAACCCCCGTTTAATGATAAAGCATTAAGACAGGCCATCGCAACAGCCATTGACAAAGAGTTTATTCTTACCCGGATTCTTCAAAACTATGGGACACCAATGCATTCCATTGTCCCCTCAGGTAACGTTTTCTGGTCTAATCCAAATGTACGAAAATATGGTGATGGACTGATCCCTTACAGCCATATTAAAGAGGCTTATAAAATCCTTAAAAATGCAGGATATACATGGGATATTGAACCTCTAGATGCCGGAGGCGATATTGTAGAAGCTAAAGGCATGAAACTTCCTTCCGGAATACCCATGGATAAATTTGTCATATTAACTCCACCGGCAGATTATGATCCTAAAAGAGCTTTTGCAGGCATAATGATTCAGGAATGGCTCAGAAAATTGGGCATGCAGGCTTTTGCCCGCCCCATGGCATTTAACTCTCTTCTGGATACTGTAAAAGGAAAACATGAGTTTGATGTATTTATCTTAGGGTATGGAAGGCTGAATCTTGATCCTGATTATTTAAGAACATTTTTCTACTCAAAAAATGATAAGCCCAATGGCTGGAATATGAGTGGTTATAATAATCCAACCTTTGATAAATTGGCTCAACAACAAAAAAGTATTGTGGATAATGAAGCAAGGAAAAAAGTGATATGGGAAATGCAGCAAATGCTTATGGAAGATGTTCCTTATATACCTTTGTATAATCCACATATTATAGAAGCTGTCTCCACTAAAGAATTTACAGGATGGATAGAGCAAGTGAATGGAATTGGCAGTATCTGGTCTTTATGTGTAGTGAAACCAAATAATTAACCCTTGAGAACCGGGCAATGAAATGAGAACCAGGCAGTATATTTTAAATAAATTTATTGAAATTACAATTATCTTTTTTATTATTCTTACAATATTGTTTTTTCTGTTCAGGCTGTCTCCAGGGACACCAATCTCAAAAATGGTGGACCCCTCCTTCACTCTTGAAGATCAAAATCTACTTATTGAACAGCTTGGTCTTGATAAACCTGCTTTTGAGCAATACCTTATTTATTTAAAAAATTTTTTCACAGGAAACCTTGGGTTTTCTTTTCATTATGGTGAGCCTGTAAGCAACATAATTTCAGCTAGACTTCCCTGGACAATCCTGCTTTTTACGTCCTCAACCTTACTTGCCGCTTTTGTGGGAGTCGTGCTTGGGAAAATTGCTGCCTGGAGAAAAGAATCTGCAATTGACAATATTTTATCTCTTTCTGCTCTGGTCTGCCATACCCTTTTTATTCCCTGGTTTGCATTGCTGATATTGTGGTTTTGGGGATTTAAGCTGGGATGGTTCCCTTTGGGTGGGACTTTATC
>JAIOSM010000442.1 GCA_021107575.1 Desulfobacteraceae bacterium
CAAAGTTGGTAATATGCTTCCTGCTATTTTTATTCCGCTTCTTTATTACATTGGTATGCAGATTTTTATCAGATAGATGTACCGATTTAATTTTTATCCAGCACTTTACGTATCTTCTGGGAAAGATCTTTCATCACAACAGGCTTCATTAAAAAACCTTTAATGCCCAGAGATGCTGCTTTTTCTTCAGACATGGTTTCACTGAACCCTGTACAAAGCAATATTGGAATATCAGAGCGTATCTTGGTCAATTCAGCTGATAGTCTGTCTCCAGACATACCCGGCATTGCCATATCAGTGATTACCAGATCAAATTTGCCAGGATTAGCACGAAAAACTTCAAGAGCTTCAATGCTACTTGTATATGAAGAGACTTGATATCCTATACGTTTTAATATCTCTTCTTCCATTGCAATGATCTCTTCTTCATCATCCACGAAAAGAATTTTTTCGGTTCCCCTCTGGATTGGTTCTTTTGCCTGAATTTTCTGTTCTTCAAAAGCCTTCTCAACCACAGGCAAATAAATATTAAATTCAGTTCCTTTGCCCGGCTCGCTATGTACCTGAATTGTTCCATTCAAACTTTTAACAATGCCATGTACCACGGAAAGCCCCATTCCAGTGCCTTTGCCTACTTCTTTGGTGGTAAAAAACGGGTCAAATATTTTTTCTATCAGTTCTTTATCCATTCCAATGCCTGTATCAGCTATAGTTAAACAAATATAAACTCCGGGCACCATACTAGAGATTTCTACGTCATGTTCACCTAATTTAACTTGTTTCAGGCTGACTTTCAGCTCTCCACCTGTTTCTTCCATGGAATGGTAAGCATTGGTTGTAAAATTCATTACAAGCTGATGAATTTGTATGGGATCAGCTTTGATTACACCACAATCTTTACTGATATTCTGTTGGATGTCAATTGTCGTAGGGATTGTAGATCTCATAAGTTTTAATGCTTCCTTAATAATAGGCTGCATCTTCACCAATTTTAATTCACTGCTCTCCTGACGAGAAAATGTAAGGATCTGTTCTACCAAATTTTTGGCTCGCAGGGTACTGGAATAAATCTCATTAAGACTCTTTTTAAATGAACTACCCTCAGGGACATCCTCTAAAAGCATCTCAGTATGACCCACGATTGGAAAGAGAATATTATTAAAATCATGGGCTATACCACCGGCTAATGTGCCGATAGATTCCATTTTTTGAGCCTGTACTATTTGTTTTTGAAGTTTCTTAACTCTTTCTTCCGATAAAATTCTTTCAGTCACATCCCTGCCAATACCACTGATGTAAGGCTTACCACTTTCCGGTTTAACTAAGGAACTTTTATACTCAATATAAATTTTTTCTCCGGTTTTCGTGAAATAGCAACCAACACCTTCAAGAGACCCCTGTTTTTTAACTTTTTCCAGATACCGAGTTTTAAAACCAGACTTAAGTTCCGGTTCCATAAAATCGGCTGCTCTGCGACCCAGAAACTCCTCCTTACTATAGCCAAAAAGTCTTTGCATGGCTGGATTTACTGTAGTAAAACGTCCTTCCATATCTTGTGTATGTATGAGATCGGTTATCGAATTAAAAAGGTCTCGGAACTGTTCCTCTGATTTTATCAGTGCTAATTCAGTCTTTTTACGATCATCAATATCCCGTCCCACGCCAATAACCGCCTCCACCTTATTGTCCTGATCCAAAACAGCGGTATTTAGCCAGGATTGCCAACGCCAGCCATCCTTTGTCAAGGCTCGTTCTTCAACATGGACAGTATATGGAGGGTTAAAAACACTTTTAATGGCTTTTCCCACGTTATCCTGATCATCCTTATGGATTAACGGCATAAAGGCTTCACCGATTAATTCCGTCTGGGTTTTCCTAAATGTTTTGCAATAAGACGGACTCACAAATTGAAGCCGGCCATCCAGGCTAAATTTTACAATCATATCTGTCTGGTTCTCAACAAGAAGGCGGTATCGTTCTTTACCTTTTTCCAACTCCTGCTCAAATCGTTTGCGGGTTCTAATGTTTAAACTGAGTATCAGGATGATAAATGTTAACACAGCAATACTGACAATGATTGGAATAATCAATTTTTTGTTTTTAGCATAAAAGGAGAGTTCTCTGTTAATGATGACAACATCCTTGGGCAGCATAGAAGGATTAATGTTAAATTTTTTCAGCTGGTCATTGTCAAACATGTATTGATTAGGACTTTTCTTGATCACCGGAATATCTGAAACTGGTTCACCTGCAAGAATACGTAAAGCAATATCTGCCGCAGTCTTTCCCTGGGCAAACCCACTGACCAGCCTTCCTCCTATAAGACCATGACCTAAAAAAAAGTCCCAGCATCCATAGATAGGTACGTGGCTGACTGCCTCCATCTTCTTAACAGATTCTTCAAAAGACAAAAGGCCTCCGGTTTCCGTTCTAATGGTTGATCCAGGCAGTATCAAGCTGTTTGGATCAAGCGTTTGAATATCATTTTGGATTTGTTTCAGGTTAAAATTATTTTTACAGTAAAACTTCAACCGGTCTTTATATGCAGGAATAATTTTGTCCAGCAATGCTTTGTTAGCATGATATGTGGGCGAATCATCGCCGTAAAAAATAATCTGCCGGGTTTTTGGATGAAGCTTTACGGCAATATCAAGGGTTGATCTAAAGTCGATCTCTTCGATCGTACCTGTAAATAAATCCTGATCCACAAGCATATTATCTCTAAAATTGTTAATGCCGCAAAATACAACGGGAGTATCAGGAAACAGCATATGATGGTGAGATAATAAAAAATTGAGCGAATTATTGTCTGAACAGATAATGATATTAAACCGGGTATTTTTAAATTTTACTTTGTACAGTTCAAAGAGTGATTGAAGATAATCAGACCGGTTTATTCTTTTAGTATCCATATATTCAAACCGGAGTGCCGCATTTGATTTCTTTTTTTTAAATTCTGATATGATTCCTTTTTCAATTGATTCTACCCATGAAAGTGACTTGTGATATGAATGCAGAACAAGAACATTTGGAACAGACGATTCTTGAGCAAGGGCAGGATGAACTCCGAAGAACAAGAGGCAGATCAAAGACAGAATTATTTTTATACGATGTTTCATTTTTTTAAAATAATGTCCTTAGATAAAGCGAGATACTCGTCCAGAATACTCATCTCATAGTTCGCAAACTATAAAACTGCTGGAATACTTTAATGTTCTGATTAATCCCAACAGAATCATCTTATACTATATTACAGTACAATGCAAATTGATTATAAAAATCCATTTCTCTTGACACAAAGCAAGTTCATATCATAGGGTGAAAAAAGGTTTACAAACCCAAAATTGTTGTATTGTAATTATTTATGAACTTTCTTGCAGTCCATGGTTACTTAAGTATTAAAGATAATCTTTTATTATATTGTTAAATATAAAAAGTAGGGGAAAATAAAACTTATTCAGGAGGCAACAAATGATGTGTTCTGGTGCATACAATCTGAAAAGCAAATTATTGTCTAAATGCTTTTCAACCATACTCATTATCGCAGCTTGTATTTTTTTTGTTAATTCGCAGGGCATGGCAGACCCGATTTTTAAAAGTGTTGGCACGTTGAAAGCATCCAAGATAAAGAAATTAAAAGTGCCTATTGTGCGGGTAAGTGTGCCAGTCCAGATTTCAGATCTGGCTGCACCTTGGCGAGATGCAGACCTTGTGGTTGCTGCTGAAGTTCTTTTTTATAAAGGGTATTATAATTATCAAACCGGGGACGGGGGAGAAGGCTATGCTATTGGCAGAACTATCAAATCTAAGGCTTTTACAAACGGATCGACTCAGGGAATGGTACATGTTTTTCTTAACGAAGTCTATGGGATTACAACTGGTCAATATGTTGCTATAAGTGTGGCCCTTGCTAAACTTGGTGATCAATGTAAGGTTTTGGGATATGGTTGGAATTTTCCAGGCGGATTACCGACCGAGATGAAAGAGAAATTTGAGGAGAATATAGACACAGTAATATCTTGGGAAGACATGTTTTGAAATTATCCATATTAAAGTATTTGATTACCGTATCAATCATATCATCAGTTATAAGGACATAACTATGAAGACTAAAATATTAAAATGCTTAATTATGATATTATTTCTGGGGTTATTTACTGCCTCGATCTGGGCTGAGTCACCAAATCCTACTGTGACAGTTAGCGGTATTACATATAAAGGTCCTGATCCAAATGTGACAGTTTCTAACATTGTATATAAAGGCAAAGAAATATCAGTTGGCAAGGCTCCTTCAATGGAAATTTCTGACAAACGAAATCTGATGAAGAAGCAGGTAAAGATTGTTTTGTTATCCCCAAGAGATAAGACATTTAAAATTGGTGCTCGGGTCCCTATAAAGTTTGCTGTTAACAATCCTCCAGAAGCTATATCTGAACCGGCTTTTGAATTTCAGCAATTAAATGGTAGAACCTGGCGCAAAATACATGGGCAAAGAGTAACAGGTAATCTTGCTAAACGATCTAAAGATAAAATTACATTGACAAGATATGTAGAATTTAGAAAAGCAGGTGTTTATCGATGGCGATGCAGAATAAACAGAGGAGTCTGGAGTGTTTGGTCAAATCCGGTTACGATTTCAGGTCCTGGCGCAAGAGCAACACAACCCAATAGCAATCCTGTCAGAGAAGGGTCATCCCCGGGAAGAGCAACCAACACCAGGCAATGACCTGGTATTGACATACAACTGGGTTACTTAATCCTTTTAAAAGATAGTGAGGTTTTTACTATTGCACATTGATTTACATTAGAGGAAGAGTTGATTTTGGTGACTCAGATTTTTTTGGTAATGTGATTTTAAAAACTGAACCCTTGCCAGGTTTTGAGTCAACATAGATTGTTCCGCCATGTTCCTGAATAATACCATAGACTACGGATAGCCCTAAACCTACACCTTTGCCTTTTTTTTTGGTTGTGAAAAAAGGTTCGAATATTTTTGAAATGATTTGTCTTGGTATGCCTGAACCAGTATCAGAAAATCTGATAATTATGCTGTTTTCTTTTAAAGAATAATTGGTACTTATTGTAAGCTCTCCACCGTCGTTTGCTAACATGCTTTCAGCTGCGTTGGATACAATATTCATAAACACTTGTTTTATCTGATCTTCTGAGCCATATGCTAAAGGAAGGTCTGATTTTAGTTTTCTTATTATTTTAATATGGTTTATTTTTAATAAATTAGAATTAAGGAGCAGTGTTTGTTCAATAAGTTTGTTTGCATCAAATTTTTTTAGCTCAATTTTTGACTGTCTTGAAAAAACAAGCATATTACTTACAATACGACCTATTCTTCTGGTTTCAGTCTCCATTAAATTAAGATATTGCAAAAAAAGATC
>JAIOSM010000010.1 GCA_021107575.1 Desulfobacteraceae bacterium
CTGCTCCGGTGACTTCTCCTTTGGAATCAAAATTGATGCTTAACTTAAATCCGGTTGGAGTTTGTTCAGATGTAAGAAAATAATTTGCAAGATCTTCTGCAATACTTCCATGTTCTATCATAACTTGTCCTGAGTATGGACTTTTTGCATCCTCAAGGTATTTGGTGACAGTTAAAAACCCGGCACCGAAAAATTGAGATAAAGATTTTACTTTTTCAGGGCTTTTAATATCAATGTGGCTGTTTTTCAGAAAGCCCCTTATTTCGCCAAAGGCATTAGCTTCAACGTCTATTCCTTTTACCGGGCCTGAACATTTTATCCCTAAACTTAATCTGTCCCTGCCCTTTAAATTTGAAGTAAGAAGTGCTGCGGCAATATATGTATGCCCGAGAAGCAAGGTCTCAACAATTCCAAGGTTATGGTTTGCCCGCATTTCATTTATCATGCGAGTACTGTTTACAATAGCTCCTCTGATCGAGCCATTACTTAAGAGAAAAGAATAGAGTCGATCACTCTGTGCAGCTTTTAATTGTTTTTTTGTGCTGTTGCCAAATATATCTTTTTTAATCATCAGTATTATATTATTTTACTGGAATATTTTTATTGAAAATAAGAATATCATGGAAAAAGGAAAATTAACAGTAAAGCTTTATACTAATTATTGTAACAACAACAGGTATGCAGCTGGCGGGCAGCCATTGGGGTAATTAATTTTGATTTTTTCACTCTCATTGCCGGCAGAATCATATGCTGATACAGAATAGGTGCAGTTAGTACCATTTACATAGGTAGTATCAGTATATTGAGTGGTTTTTGTATTATCAATCAGGATATCATTTTTGTATATTTTATATCCTGTAACCTTGATGTTATCAGTTGAAGAATCCCAGTTAAGGTCCACTGTCTGACCAGAGTTTAGCAGTGCTTTCAGGTCCTGTGGAGTTGTTGGAATACCACTTGCAATCTGCGTAAACATCCACCAGGCTGCATAAGCTTTCATATTGGCATTCAGGGGCTCACTGTGTGCAGAATAGCAATTATACCAGTCTACATCTTCCGTATGATCAGCCTGCCATTCTGTAGCCCAGTTACCAAGTAATACTCCGCCCACAGATTCATAATAATCGCAATTGTCATGGGGGAATTCATAGTATGCTCCATCAGGGTCATAACTTTCAATATCAGAAAAATCAAATAGGATTTTTCCATTAGAATTACAATAATCTCTTATCATTTGATTGGCAGCTTTGTTGTCAGCATCGTCCCAATGATCCACATGACCTGTCATATAGATAAACATGACATTCCAGTATTCAGCTTCAAGGGCTGTCATCGGGGTCAGATATTCGCTGTCCAGAGTGCCGGCTGAATATTTATCGTCCACCTGACCACACCAGGACCACATGATGACATTGACATCAGGGTTGGTAGCTCCTCTTCCGGTAGCTGGATTCACAGTGCCTAAATAATTTATTGTGCCATCATACCATTCAGGATAATATCCCGCATCGTATCCACCCATGGCATCATCATGGAAGTCAAGTGCACCACCCGTACCTCCGTTATTCCATGCAAAAATATCAGTTGGATGGCTCATGTCTTTACCACCGCCATTGGCAAATCCAATCAATCCATTCATACCGGTTGTAATCTGGCTGCCATGGGAAGTATGTTCATATGCAATATGAAGAATAGTCTTGGCATGATTGATCTGGGATTCAGACAGTTGAGTAATGTCAATGCAGTTATGGTTGGCAACAATAGCAAATGTGTTTAAAGGGAAAGCAATGACAATGGCGAAAATGATAAAATAAAAAAAAGGCTTGTTTAACATTATTTGCCTCATATCAGAAGGTCACTTATTTATTTCCATTGGTAACATACTATAAAACGTTTGATGAGTCATTCATTAATATACGAAGCAACAACCAGGATCGATAGTTTTTCATTTGGATCATTATTTAATAAAGCATGCACATCACCTTTAGGGATAAAGATGGCATCTCCTTTTTTTACTTCTTTTGTGTCTTTGCCCACCAGCATTTCTCCTTTGCCTTTTAAAATATAATAGATTTCTTCATAGGGATCTACATGGGCTTCAATTTTCTTTAATGGTTCAAGGTCAGCATGTGCCATGAAAAGCATGCCTTCAAGTTCACGGTCTGTTAAAAGCATGGCTGCATCAGCTCCGCCATGGGCTTTATATAAACCTTGCTGAACTTGTTTCTGCTTAAAATTTCTTACAATCATTTGAATGATTCCCTTTAATCATTTTACATTTGTTTAAATAAAGTATTCAGTCGTTTATTTACATTATTTATACCTATACTAATTTTATAGTTTGTATCAAGCCCACACTCTGTATCAGAAATTCTAATTGCTAAAAAGTTGTCTTTAATGGAGCATTTAATATCAATTCTTCTGCCTTGTCAAAACATTGTTCAAAGTTTAGAATACAAATCTAATGGCAACAAATCCTGCTATGAGCAGGATAGTAAAAACAATGGCAAGGATATTAAAATATTTATTTATAAACGTTTGGATACTTGGTCCAAAAAAATATATTAAACTGCCGACAAGAACAAATCTAAGTGTTCTTGAGAAAGCAGATGCGATTATAAAGATGGGAAAATTAATGGAAAAAGCGCCGGCAGTAATGGTGAAGAGTTTATACGGAATAGGGGTAAAGCCTGCGATGGATACGGCCCAGGCATCCCATTGTTGATAAAGTGCCGCAATGTAATCTATTTTATCCGTAAGGTGATAGAAGCTTATAATTTTATTGCCTATTAAATCCATGAATTGCCATCCAATAAAATATCCGACACAGGCTCCAAGAATTGAGCCTAAGCTGCAAACCATGGCAAATTTATAGGATTTTTTGGGAGCACCTACTGCAAGTGCAATCAATAATACATCAGGAGGGATAGGAAAGAAAGAAGACTCGCAAAAAGCAATAATAAAGAGAGCCCATGTTCCTCCAGGCCTTTCAGACCATTGTAAAACCCAGTCATACATTTTTTTAAGCATTAATTATTTTTCCATCCATGTTGACCGATCAGTTTTACAAATCTGCATCCGCCTAAATTTTTGGTAATAATCCCTTTGGTTGTTTTTTTAACTATTATAAGCTCTTGAGTGAAGTTACCACCCACAGGCATAATCAGTTTACCGCCAGGTGCCAGCTGCTTAATAAGTGGTTCAGGGATTTCTTCTCCTCCAGCTGTAACAATAATAGCATCAAAGGGGCTTTGTTGGTCCCATCCTAAGGTCCCATCTGAATATTTTGTTACAATGTTATGATATTTTAATTTGTCAAAGAGTTTTTTTGTATTTAAAAAGAGAGTATTGTTTCTTTCAATGGTGTATACACGGTCAACAATGGCAGCAAGTACTGCAGCCTGATATCCTGAGCCTGTCCCGATTTCAAGGACTCTTTCATCTCCTTTAAGCTCAAGAGCCTGGGTCATCTCAGCAATGATATAAGGCTGGGAAATAGTCTGGCCTTCTCCAATAGGCAAAGGATGATCACCATATGCGCTTTCAACAAGGGCATCGCTTACAAAGAGATGCCTCGGGATTTTTTTCATCGCCTTGATCACAGATGAATCTGTTACTCCGCGAGCTATTATCTGGCTTTCTACCATATCATTTCGCCAGCGCTCAAATTTTTTCACCTGATTATTCATAATTATTTATTATCAGTTATCTTCCTTCCAGTCAAGGGGATGCGGTACTTCCGGCAACCTTGAAAGTATGAGCATTTTATCTGTAATGGAAACAGGATAATGATTAATGTCATGATTTCTAAATTTAATTTTTATTGATTTTGTGGCGTATCAAAGGTAAAAACTATGTATGGATAACTTAAGAAAAACCGTTGTATCTCTTGCAATGGCGGTAGGAATATTTTTGATAGGTACCACGGGATATTTTTTTATTGAAGATTGGAATATTTTTGATGCTGCATACATGACTGCAATAACACTTAGTACCGTTGGATATGCAGAAACACATGAAATCAGTATGGCGGGCAGAGTTTTCACAATGTTTTTAATTTTTGCTGGCGCCGGTTATTTTTTATATCTTGCAAGCGTACTTGTGCAAACTGTTGTTGAAGGTGAGTTGATAACTATACTGGGGAGAAGGAAATTGGACAAAGCAATCAAAAAGCTTGATAACCATTATATTGTCTGTGGTTATGGGCGGATAGGCAGAACGTTATGCAATCTTATCAGAGAAGAAACGTCTCAGCTTGTTGTAATTGAACACGACGAAGCACTTGTGCCTGTGCTTGAGAAAGATAATATATTTTATCTTCACGGTGACGCATCGGATGAATCACTTATTCAAAAAGCTGGAATAGTAAAGGCTAAAGTTTTTATTGCTGCTCTGGCAACAGATGCAGCCAATGTTTTCTTAGTGCTCACAGCAAGGCAATTGAACCCTGGTATCTTTATAATGGCAAGAGCAAGTAATGAAAGTGTTAAACAAAAACTTCTGATTGCAGGCGCAAATATTGTAGAATCTCCATATGATACAGGCGCTACTTCCATGGGATTGAAACTTCTTCGGCCAAATGTAAGCAGCTTTCTGGATATTGCGACATCCAGGTCAAAAGATGGAATTCAAATAGAAGAATCCATTGTAAGTACAAACTCAAAATATGCAAATGTCATGCTTAAAGATTCAGGTATCAGACAGGAATATGATCTTATTATAATAGCAATAAAGAAGGAAAATGGTGAGATGCATTTTAATCCATCATTTGATACCATGATTGAGCCGGGCGGTACTGTTATCTCAATGGGGAAAACCGGTGCACAAAACGCTTTTCATCAATCTCTTAATCCTGATTGACCACTGGTTGCAACATTGATTTTATAGCAATTAGTGCATCAATGCGCGCATATCATAAAAATCATATCTTATAAATTGTTCTTTTATCAGTAATTATTATATCAACAGTGTGTTTTTTTGAATCCATTTCCAGATGTTCAACTATCTGTTCTTCAAATGCAAGCGCTACTTTCCTGCATGTTTCAGGAAGGCTTGTGATTAACTTTAAATAGAATTTGTCACCAAACCCAAGGCGTCCGCCTTTATCATCAAATGCAAGTCCGGGTATAATTGCAACACTGACATCTTCCAGTGAAAATCTTTTGCATTTTTCTGTGTCTGGTTCTAAAAACCCATTTTTGTTTTTTATAAGGTCAGTATCATAATTGCTTATTTTATATAGCTTTATTGATTTTTGTGGACCAGGGTCTACAGGGAGAACAATGCTTTTTTCAAATTCTATAGATTTTTTGATTATATTTTCAGTCGGGAATTCCCCGGCTTTTTGAGTATATATAAAAGTAATGTTAGATTCTTTGAAATTGGCAAAGTCAAAAAGGTTCGCTTCAATTCTTCTTTGTTTTTCGTTTTGTTCCTCTTCAGAAAACCGTTCAATATTTTTTGTTACATCATTTAAAATATTTACTTCCACTTCTTTAATCTCATCCATAATTACTTCCTTTTTAAGCAAAAAACAGTATTTTAGTTAATATTATACACGGGTTATCAATTGTCAATACTCAATAATTATTGACTGTTTCAATGTTGCATGGTATTTGGATATGTCAGAGAATTTTTTTTTATTATAATCGGAAACAAAGAAGAGTTTAATTAATATGCTGGATTTAAAATTTGTAAGAGAAAATTTATCTAAAGTCGAAAAAGCTGTTGTAAAAAGAGGCGGTAAAGCAGATTTTGCAGGTTTTTCTAAGATTGAAAAAAGAAGGAGAGAAAACCTTCAAAAGATCGAACTACTTAGAAATAAGAGAAACATCGCATCTGATAAAATTGCAGGAATGAAGAAGGCCGGTGAAGATGCCCAAGCAAGTATAGAAGAAACGCGAGCAGTCTCAGAAGAGATTAAAGACCTTGAGAAAAAGCTTTCTGAGATTGAAAGCAATATCAATAGTTTTTTAATAGCACTTCCTAATATACCTCACCCTGATGTGCCTAAAGGAATGGATGAAGAAGATAATATTCTTTTAAAAAAGCATGGGGAACCGCCAGTTTTTGATTTTAAGATAAAACCCCATTGGGAAATAGGAGAAAATCTTGGTATCCTTGATTTTGCAAGAGCTGCTAAAATTGCAGGGTCAAGATTCCCTCTTTATTTTGGGGCAGGAGCGAAACTTGAAAGAGCACTTATTAGTTTTATGCTTGATATTCATATTAATGAGCATGGTTATAAAGAGGTTATGCCACCCTTGATTGTCAATAGCAAAACAATGACAGGCACAGGACAGCTCCCTAAATTTGAAGAGGATTTATTCAAACTTGAAGGGTTAGATTATTATTTGATACCTACCTCTGAAGTTCCCATGGCCAATATCTATGCAAATGAAGTATTAGACGAAGAAAAATTGCCTGTGAAATTTACAGCATTTACTCCCTGTTTTAGATCCGAAGCAGGGTCCTATGGGAGGGACACCAAAGGGCTTATCAGGCAGCATCAATTCAATAAAGTTGAGCTTGTTAAGTACACAGTCCCTGATACTTCCTATGATGAGCTTGAATCTTTACTTTTAAATGCTGAGACAATCCTTGAAAGGCTTGAATTGCCCTACCAGGTTGTAACACTCTGCTCAGGAGACCTTGGATTTGCTGCTACAAAAACATATGACATAGAAGTATGGATGCCCGGGCAAGATAAATACAGAGAAATTTCTTCCTGTAGTAATTGTGAAACTTTTCAGGCTACAAGAGCAGGAATTAAATTTAGAAAAAAAGGGCAAAAAAAGCCTGAGTTCGTGCACACCCTGAATGGCTCAGGGCTTGCAGTGGGAAGAACTTTTGCTGCAATACTTGAGAATTTTCAGCAGTCTGATGGATCTGTTATAATCCCCAAAGCACTGCAATCATATATGGGAGGTCTAAAAGTAATTCAAAATGAAGCCGGATGATTTTCCAACAGATATTCAGCCATATATTGTACCGGAACCAAAAGGTGAATTGTTCTATAAATGCCTTGGGTGTTCTGCTGAATTTTCTATAAATAAACCATTATATGTTTGCCCTGATTGCGAGCAGATTCTTTTGATTCATGACAGATATGCTGAGTCATTAAAGAAAATTCCTGGTAAAACATGGCAAAAGATTTTTGATTTCCGAAAAGTACTCAAAGCCCCAGCTTTTAAAGGAATTTACAGGTACCACGAATTTATAGGATCTTGTATTCCGGAAAGCTCAATTGTCTACCTTGGAGAAGGCAATACACCAGTTATTGAGGCTAATGAAAGGCTCCAGGAGAAATTAAATATCAGGTTTTTTTATAAAAATGATGGGCAAAATCCAAGCGGTTCCTTTAAAGATAGAGGTATGGCAAGTGCTTTGTCTAATGTAAAGTATCTATTAGATCAAAATTGGATATCTGATGTGATTGCTGTTTGTGCATCAACTGGTGATACATCGGCTGCTGCTGCTCTATATGCTTCTTATCTTCAGCCTCATGTTAAGTCTGCTGTGCTTCTTCCACACAACAAAGTTACTCCTCAGCAGCTTTCTCAACCTCTTGGGAGCGGCGCCCAGGTATTTGAAATCCCAGGTGTTTTTGATGATTGCATGAAAATTGTAGAAGATTTATCTGAAAAATATTCTGTTGTGCTATTAAATTCAAAAAACCCATGGCGTATTCTTGGTCAGGAATCATATGCATATGAAATTGCCCAGGACTTTGATTATCATATGGATGACAAAGTAATAGTTGTGCCCATTGGAAATGCAGGCAATATATCTGCTATCATGAACGGGTTTTTAAAATTTTTTGAAGTCGGCATTATAAAATCTTTACCAAAAATTATAGGAATCCAATCCGAGCATGCAGATCCTGTGTTTCGGTATTATCAGGGAAAAGACGAAAACAGGAAATTTAAACCCGTTAAAGTAAAACCGAGTGTGGCTCAGGCTGCCATGATTGGTAATCCAGTATCCATGCCAAGGGTTATTTACCTTACAAAGAAATATAATGAAGCTGCCGGAACAGAACGAGTATTTTTTATGCAGGTTACGGAACAATCTATTATGGAATGGTATCTCGAGGCAAATCGAAATGGACATATTACCTGTACCCAAGGTGGTGAGGGTCTTGCAGGACTTGCTCAAGCAGTAAAAGAAAAAATTGTTAAAGCAAATGAAACAGCTATTGTTGATGCAACTGCCCACGCTCTAAAATTTTCGAATTTTCAAAATCTTTATTTTGAGCAGAAACTGCCAAAAGAATTTAGCATTAAACATAATCTTGATTTTATTAATTTGCCATCTCTTGTTATGCCAGATAATGGCATGCCTGTTCCTTCTCAGGAGAACAGGCTTAAACAGAATGAATTCAAGGTTTTTGTTGCTGATATATCACAAAAAATTGCCAAAAAACTAAACTTAAAAGGGATATTATGATTAATATTTCAAGTAAATTTATTCTATCAGCCATAGCCTTTCTATTTTTATTTACTTCAATAGCCAGAGTACCCGAAGTTGGTGCATCTGAAGTTGGTATCAAAACATCTTACAAACAATATAAAATATATGAATATAAAGGCGGAAAGTTTTTATGCGAGCCCTATGTTGTTCAAAAAGATGACTGGCTTTATAAAATTTTTAGAAGGAAAGGCGTAATATCCACAGAGAATTTTCCTCTGTTTATTGATATTTTTAGCAGTATTAATTCTGGTGTTAATAACATTGATGTTATTGAGCCCGGAGAATCAATATTAATCCCTCTTCGAAAAGTTAAAAAAGATGATTATAAAGAAAAAGAACCGGGTATAGTCCAGGTTCCTGTTATCAAGTATGCAAATATACCTGAAATGTTTAGACCCTATATTGCAACACATAAGGTTAAAAAAGGAGAATTTGTATCAACACTTCTTGATAAACGATTTTTGAACAAAGATGGTAGTATTTCTAAACAAGGTATAAAAGCCTTTAACCTTTCAAATCCAAATGTTAAAAATATCGACCTTATATATGAAGATTCTTCTATTTTTCTTCCTGACCCGGAACTTCTTTCCAAGCCCTGGTTTAAATCCCTTTTTGCTAAACAAGCAGGCAATCTGAATATTCGCAAAGCTAAAGTTAAAAATAAAATAGACGCGCCCCCTATAGTGAATGAATATCAAAATGCTCAATTGGAAAAATATGCATCATTGATTGGTGGTACTTTATCTTTCAGTGGCAATTATTATTTCCCGGATCAAAATAATAACATGTCTAAAATTGATCTTTCAATTACTCCGATAATTAAGCTGGAAAACGGACAAAAAATCCTTTTAATTCCAGAAGGCGTTTATAATGAAAACATGATTGCTGCGCTAAAAAAACGATGGGAAAATATAAAGATTCAAAGAATTACCGAAGCAATTAAAGATTACAAAAAAAAGGAAGCCCATGCCAACAAATTGTCTTTAAAAGAGTTGAAAATATTCATCAAACAACTTTTATCTACAGCTGATTATAAGTACACAGAGGATTCCAATATTAAATTTGAGTTTAACTCAATTCAGCTCAATGCCGTTGTTGGTAAAATTGAAAGAATAAACAAGCCTGACCTTTTAATCGATTTTGGCAATATATTAGGCAATGCATTTAATGCTATAAAAGAACAGGGTAATGATTTGATTTCTATTAAACCGGAGGATGGAAAAATAAAAGCAGCACAAAAGCTTTTTAAACATCTTGGTCTTGTTCCGGTTAACAACCCTTCCTTTTTAATGGACAAAAAGGTTATAACTATAAAGGGATTATACATATCTGAGCTTGAGCCGGAGATATTTATTACTAAAGAGAAATTATCTGAAGAGATAATTGAATTTTTAAAAAATAAAAATTTAAATAAAAATATAAAGTTTGTAAATTAATATAAAGTTTCCAGGAGAATTAGAATTATGAAAAGAATTTTTGTCGCGGTTTTTTGCATTCTATTGCTTGTTTCATGTGCCTCTTCGTCCGCTACTAATACAAAGAATAGAAAAATAGCTCAGGCAATTCACCAAGAAGGTAAAGCTTATTTTGCGCATAAAAGATATTCTATTGCTTTGGGGAAATATCTTCAAGCTGTGAAAACTATTCCAGATGATCGCTTTTTGCAATATGATATTGGAATTACATATATGATTTTAGACGAGTATACTCTTGCAGAAAGACATTTTAAAAAAGCAATAGAATTAGAGCCTGATTTTATGCCGGCAATGAATGCTCTTGGTGTTGCATACCTTAAGCAGAAAAAATGGGATAAAGCAATAGAATGCTTAAATAAATCTGTTAATAATTTACTCTATGCGACCCCGCATTATTCGCTTACAAATTTAGGATGGGCATATTTAGGTAAAAAAAATTATAAGCTTGCAAATGACTATTTTTTACAAGCATTGAAAAAAGTACCGAATTATTTAAGAGCGCTCCATGGTTTTGTTAATGTTAGTTTAGAAACAAATCAAGAATATATTGCCCTTAGAAAACTTGATAAAGCAATAAAAAAATTACCTGAGTCTATGATAATTCATTATGATTTTGCAAGAATTTATGAAAAACTCGGACAATATTCAAAGGCAGAAGAATACTGGAAAAAAGTTATCGATCTTGCTCCTGAAGAGTCAACATTTAAAGAAGAAGCTGAAGATAAATTGAGAAATTATTAGTAGAGTAACTTTTCTCTCTATTCTATAGTGTGATCTGATGTATTAATCTCGTTTTTTCTCTGTTTTAGCTGTACAATAGTCGGTGTAATAAAAATCAGTAGTTCTTGTTTATCCTCAGTGCTCAAATCAGTCCTGAAGAGACGTCCTAATAACGGGATATTCATAAGAAAAGGGAATCCTGATTTCCCAGTAGTTTTCTTTGTTTTAAGGACACCACCTATTACAATTGTATCATTATTGTTAACAAGAAGAGTAGTGTTTGTTTCATTTGTTGAAAGGGATGGAACATCCCCTCTAAATCCTGCAATTTCGTTTTTAGTTAGCATAATCCCCATTGAAATACGTTTGTCCGGGGTAACATGGGGAGTTACTTCAAGAAGAAGATCAATGTTTTTGTATTCGGTAGTAGTGTTTCCGGCTTCGTCCAGCTTATTATAAGGATATTCAAGTCCCTGCTTGATGGTTGCTTTCATGTTATCAAGGGTTAATATCTTGGGAGATGACAGAACTTCTACATCACCTTTTGACTCGGCTGCACTGAGAGTTGTGGCTAAAAATGCATTTCCTCTGCCTCCAACCATTCCGCTCATAAGGTTATTAAAGGTGAGACTCATAGCGTTAGATGGTGCAATCGCTGGAGCGTTTAGCGAAACAGTATAATTGTCATCAACAGGAGTTGTAGTGCCTTCGTTCCAGCCAAGGGAGGTGCCAAGGCCAAGGTTTCTTGAGAAATCTTTATTGGCTTCAACAATTTTGGCACTTATCATAATCTGAGGAGTAACATTATCCAGGGTATAAATAAGATGTTTTGTTTTATCAACGACTTCCTTAGTGTCGGTGATAATTATCATATTAGTACGCTTATCAACACTAATACTACCTCTTTTTGGAGTCAGTAT
>JAIOSM010000190.1 GCA_021107575.1 Desulfobacteraceae bacterium
ATTTGTTTTGAATGGAAAGAGGATGGCGTGCATGGTGTTGAGATTGTTAATTATCATTAAGGAGGTGTTATTATGAGAGATTTCCCCCCAACACACCCAGGTGAAATACTGCTTGAAGAGTTTTTAAAACCGATGGGTATCAGTCAGTATCGAATCGCTAAAGATATTGGCGTTCCGGCCATGCGGATAAATAAAATTGTTCGATTTGAAAGAGGAATCAGTGCAGATACTGCTCTAAGATTGGCATATTATTTTGGAATGTCTGTTGATTTTTGGACGGGAATTCAGGTTCACTATGATACGGAAATGGTCAAAATGAAGTTAGGTGATAGCTTGGAAAAAGAGGTCAAGACATTTGATCCTGCTGCTTGATTATATCCAATAAATAATTTTTATTAAATTCAATTAGATTATTCATATCTGAATGATTAAATATCCCTCTAACTTAAAAATGCATCGGTTTTCATCGGTGATTTTCAAGTTAGCTGCCAATGGAGGTAAAGTGATAAAACAACTATTTGTTTATGGAACTCTAGGTCCCGGTCGACCAAATGAACATGTACTTGAGGCTATTGGAGGTTCATGGGAGGCTGCTACCGTAAATGGGAACCTGCGACATGAAGGTTGGGGATCAGAATTAGGTTACCCTGGCATAGACCTGAACGAACATGGCGGGGTAGTCAAAGGATTTCTTTTCACTTCAGAGAACCTATCAGGCCATTGGGCGGCTCTTGATCAGTTTGAAGGTGATGCTTATGAGCGTGTGGTAGCAAAAGTGAAGCTCAAAGATAAAAGCTTAGTAGATGTCTACATTTACACATTGCGGTCAGAGTGAGGTGTTGAAATTGATATCATGGAGAGGCGTATGTCTATGGCTATATTTGGAAAGAATGGATTTATCAGAAAACAGGAGGTCGCTTTTGCTAAAAAACTTCTTGTCTGGAAATATGAAAAATCAGGAATAGCTCTACCCGACGAGGCAGCAATCCTGGATCATGCAAAAAAGGTTGTGGAGGATGCCCATATGATTGCAAAAAAAAGCGGCAGCAATGTACTGGAAATTTTGAAAAACCAGATAAAGGATATAAAAAAATAATTGAGGAGATCATTATGTATGCATTGGCTTGGCAGAGCAATTAAACCCAACATGGCCAACTATCCAAAGTGATCCTTGCCTAAAAAGGTTTTAAAATGAGTTTAATGTATGAAGAATTAGATTTTCGACCAACGCCTATCGGCGATTTGATGTTGAGGCGGCGCCGTTTGATTCAACTCGGGGGGCTTGATATCTATGAGGTCAAGCTTGGCGAGGCTTTTTTGATGACGAGCTTGTTTCATGAGGCAGAAACCCAGCTTTCCAGGCTTGGGCTTGGCGCGTTGGATAAAAAAGAGCTCGACATTGTGGTCGGCGGCTTAGGACTTGGGTACACAGCTGTTTCTGCATTGGAAGATACGCGTGTAACATCGCTCATTGTTGTCGAGTATTTGGAGGGAGTGATCGAGTGGCATCAAAACGGGCTTGTCCCGCTGGGCAAAATGTTGATGGGGGATTCCCGATGCCGACTGGTGCACGCCGACTTTTTTGCCCTGTCCCGGGATGTGTCAAAAAGCTTTGACCCGAAGCATCCTGCAAATAAACATGACGCCATCCTTCTAGATATTGATCACACTCCGACAAAGGTATTACACCAAACAAACACGCGTTTCTATACTGAGGAAGGGCTGGGGGAACTTGCACAGCATTTAAAACCAGGCGGAGTGTTTGGCCTCTGGGCAGATGGTTTTCCAGATGAATCTTTTACTACCCTTTTGGGTAGGGTGTTTGAAAGCGCTGAGTCGCACACTATTAAGTTTGATAATCCACTAACCGGCAGCTCATCTGAAGGCGCTGTTTATGTGGCACGAGTTAGCCTGTAACGAAAAAATAAGGGAATGATCTGTTTTTGTTCGTTAGAGGTTAATTATTCTAAATACCCAGAAGATAAGAACAGCTAATAGAGAGATATGCACTAAATATTTATTTTGAAGCCATAGCGGTATGCGGCCAATGACAAAATAAGTCACCATTAAAGATAATAGAGACACAGAAAAAAAATTCATCATTAATGCTTCTCTAATCTTCAGTTGTCCTAAGAGTAAAAATGCCCTTGACATGCCACAACCAGGGCAGGGTATACCGGTAATAGTGTGGAACGGACACAATGAAAGGCCGCTAATATAAGTCATAAGGTTGATTTTAAAAAACCAGGATAAAATACCTGACGCAATAACTATGCATAAAATAATACCGATAAAAAAGCGCAATATCATTTCAGGTTTTAGCTTGTTATGTTTTACAATATGTAAATCCATGGATGTCTTTTTATTTAATTTAGAATCTTATTGATCTCATATTGGTGAATACAATCCACAACAATAGATAATCCAAAAATTGTCACAAGACAGCTAAGAATAGGGAGTGAGTCAAAAACAGCCTTGTTTGTATTTTGTTGAATCTCAACAATTGCAGAACCCATCTTGTATTGATAAAAAATATGGTATAACCCACATGTGAGAATAGAGAATAACAGCCAATAAACAAATCTGAATTCTTGCCTGTTTAGCAGGTAATTACATCCTTCCATTTGTTTATAATTCCAATACAGGTTGAACAAACCACATGTGATTAATGTCAATATCAGATATAATGCAATACTAAGATCATGTTTTGATCTGTCTGAGCTTTCTCTTTTCATTATTTGATTCATTTTTTTCCTTTTTTTCCCATGCAGGTTATAATTTAGTACTGATTAAAGATTGCCTCATTTTATTTTTTGCAATTCAGTTTATATATAAAAAAAATAGAAAATAAAATCATTACAATGTAAAGCAGGAAGAAATTTTGAAATCCAAAAACCGTGATCAGGTATCCTGCTATTAGAGGGAATATGGCTGGAATAATACTCCCTGCTCCTGCAAATCCGGTATAGATAGCTCTGTTTTCCTTTCCCGACACTTCCAGCAAAACACCATTCATTGTTATGGAAAAGATAGAATAT
>JAIOSM010000099.1 GCA_021107575.1 Desulfobacteraceae bacterium
AGTGTCCTCTGTTTTCCTCAACCCGCGACTCAATCATATTGCAAAGAAGTTTAGTAAAACCATCAAGGTTCCCCTTTAACTCTTTATCGGCTTGTTTCAATTTTTTTTTAAGTTTATCTCTATCTTTTGTCATTAAATTAATCTGTTTTAACGAATTGTTTGACATATTTCTTTCGTCAAAAAGCTCCTGCTTAACTGATACCAGCTCTTTTTCTATCTTATCAAGATCATTTAATGTTTTGTCGAGTTTACTTTTATGCCCCATATCAATATTTTTTGTCTTGTCCATAAAAAGTATACAAACCCTATTCAGAATAATTATTCAACCACCAGCTATCCCAGTCAGTTGAGATGATACTTTGGGCAATCTTTTTACCTGTGTCGGTTTTAAGTCTTTTTATCACGATATCTATCCATTTCTCAGGTGATTTCGCGCCAGTATCCTGAAGTTTTTTTAATTCAAGTATAAAAGAGATTTGATCAGCATCATTGGCAAGCTTTGCCTCTCTTGTTTCACATTTATTGAATTCATTAATCAGTTTCGCAATATCTTCACCAAATGTCAAGTCGCTTGTTAAATCAGATATAACTTTTTTTTCTTTTACATCAACATATTTTTTCTGTACGTAGTTTAAATCCCCTGTTCTTGCTTCGCCAAGGTCATGCAACAGTGCCATACTTATGATTTTTTCTTTGTCTATTCCAGGCTCAATTCTAGAAATAGTAAATGCTATCAGCGCTGTCATAAAAGAATGCTCTGCCACATTCTCTTTACCTGAGCCAAGGAAATGGTATCCAGCCCTTGGTAACTCTTTTAAAATCTTCCCTTCAAAAAGGAAATCAGCTATTTTTTTCATCTATTTCACCCTGTTTTAATAATTTTATCTAAAATATCTTGACATTTTATAGAACAGAAGCTTAAATAAAGTCAAGATTCAGTAATTTGAAAAATACCATGATGATTACATGAGGATTACATTATGCAAAAGACTTTATATACATTAACATTAGTTTTACTTATATCTTGTTTTATTACTTTGCCCAATGCCTTTGGGGACAATACCGGCACTCTTAAATCCTTTTTTAATAATAAAACCGGATTTTACTATACAGTACAAAAGGGTGATACTTTATGGGATCTTTCACAAAAATTTTATAGTTCTGAATGGGACTGGCCTGGTCTCTGGGAATTAAATGACAAAATAAAAAATCCTCATTTGATCTATCCGGGAGAACGACTGAGAGTTTTCTTTAAAGGCGGGCTTTCTTTAGAAAACAGACCAATTTACGTAGAGCCTGTAAAAGAAGAATCTGTTGTAAAACCAGTCGAAATAACAGTCGAAAAGATCGAAAAAATAGTAGTACCGGAACCTGAAAAACCGGAAATTAAACTCACCTTTTTTTACCCGTATATAGATAGAGTCGGTTTTATTAAAAGAAATGCTGTCTCTCCGGCTGGTAAAATTTTACGTTCAAAGGGAAATGCTGACTTAATCTCAGAGAACGATATTGTTTATATTGAAGCTGCAGAGACTGATTCATTGATTCCCGGTAAGCAGTATCAGGTTTATGAAACAACTAAAATTCCTCATAAAGGAATAAGGCATTCAATCAAAGGTATAGTTCAAATTAAGGAATACAAAAACGAATATTTTACTGCAAAAATAATTGAAACCTATATAGATATTAACCCTGGTGACCCGATAGTGACTTTTATTGAAAGAGATAAAGAGTTTGAAGTCAAAAAAAATAATGATTTAATAAATGCCAAACTTGTTTGTAATGATGAGGACGACTCTATTTATGGAGATAACCAGATTGTATACATGGATATAGGAGAAAATAACAACATTGAAATCGGACAGATATATACAATTTACAAAAACCTTGATCAAAAAAAGGCTTTTTTTTCAAAAAAAGCAATAGCGTTTGAGCCAATAGAAACAGGTAAGCTTATAGTACTGCACACAGAAGACATTTCATCAACTATACTGATCTTCACTGCAAATCAGGAGATTCACCCCAGAGACCCGGTACATTAATATATTGAAGCACAAAAGGCGTTATTCAATAAGTTGCCGCCTGTTAATGCCCCTCCCATGTTACACGGAGGACTTCCTGATAGGTAGTAATGCCTTTCAGCATTTTTCTGATACCATCTTCTCTTACAGTTGTCAGCCCTTCTGCCACAGCATGTTTTCTTAATTCTGCGATATCGACATCATGGGAAGTCATGCTTCTCATCAGATCTGTATAAGGCAGGATTTCATACACAGCTGTTCTACCCTTATACCCGGTATTTCTGCATTTTATACAACCCTTGCCATATTTAAGCTTTATTTTACCCTTTTTCTTTATTTCCAATCCCATACCTGTTAATTCACTTGCATCCATTTCATACACTGTGGAGCAAAATGGACATATCTTTCTAACAAGACGCTGGGCTATCAAACCCACAACAGAAGATTGTATTAAATATGATGGTATACCCAGGTCAAGTAAACGTGCAATAGCAGATACAGCATCATTGGTATGAAGTGTAGATAATACCAGATGGCCTGTCAAGGCAGCCTGAACAGCACTTTGAGCAGTCTGTAGATCTCTTATTTCTCCTACCATTATTATATCCGGGTCCTGCCTCATAATATTTCTTAATATAGAATCAAAAGTAACACCAATAGCAGGCTGCACTGCAATTTGATTAAAATCTTCATGAATCATTTCAATGGGATCTTCAACAGTTGTGATATTAACCTCAGAAGAAGAAAGAGTTTTCAAACTTGAATAAAGTGTTGTAGACTTTCCACTTCCTGTAGGGCCTGTTACAAGAACGATACCAAATGGTTTTCTTATAATATTAATATACTTATCAAGGGTGTCAGCGGAAAACCCTAATACATCAAGCTCCTGAAATAAAATTTCAGGGTCCATAATTCTCATAACAACTTTTTCACCAAATGCTACAGGAATTGTTGAGACTCTGATCTCAACTTCTGTACCATCTTTTTCAAACTTAATCCTTCCATCCTGTGGCCTTCTTTTTTCAGCCATATCAAGCCTGGACAAAGTCTTTATCCTGCTCACAATCGCATTATGAACTGTTTTGGGGAGCTTATGTACGGTATGCAGAACCCCATCTATCCTCATCCTTGCAAAAGATTCTTCTCTTTTTGGCTCAATATGAATATCACTTGCTTTTTGATCAAAAGCATAGGAAAAAAGATGATTAACAGCATTAACAATATGCTGATCAGTTGCATTAACTTCTCTATCAGATTGCAAACTGACAAATTGTTCAAGGTTACCAAGGTCTACACTATTCCCTGAAAATAATTCTTCAGCCGCAATAATGGAACTCCGGAATCCAAAAAACTCATCAATCATTTTAATAATATCTGATCTCGGGCTTATAACCGGTACAACTTTTAAATTTGCAACCCTTTCAACATCCCGGATTGCATCAAGTTTGTCTGGGTCAGCCAGGGCAACTACCAGTCTACCCTCTTTAATTTCTATTGGTAAAAGTAAATGTTTTTTTGCAAAAGACTTGGGTATGGTTTTTGTCACAATATTTAAATCAAGTTGTAACGGATCAATTTTTCTAAAAGGGATACCCCATTTTTTGGCAAAAATTTCATAAATTATATCTTCATCAATTCGTTTTGAGGGCTGGTCTGCTCTTTTTAATTTTAAATATAAAATGACATCCACAAAAGTAATGTCTATCTTGGAATCATTTTTTTTTCCTCTTTCCTTTTTAATAACCCTTATAATAGTTTTTTCTTTTTTAAGTGCATCTTTTGCCTGATTTGCTGAGATCAGGCCGGCATTAAAAAGAATTTTACAAAAATCCGGTGAGGAAAGCTTGTTGGAAGAAAGTTTATTGGAGGAAAGTTTGTTTGATGACAATTTCTTATTCTGGGTTTTTTGTCTTACCACTTTTACCTGCCTTTTGAATAATAAAATATTAAAATAAAACAGATTGCCAAACTATTGGTTGCAATCATAGCATTATATTATATTAATATTCAAGCGTTTATGCCATGACAATTGCAGAGCATAGCCGTTACATATTTAGTAAAAAATGCTTCTGATTTTTGATTATTTAGGGAGGAATTTTGAAATTAGACTGAAAAAAACAAATATTAATGTATATAAACAATAATCCCCTGCTTGTTACTAAAACTGAACAGGGGATTATAAAAATACTTTCTTTTTAATCTTCTTCTATAATGATAGCATCTGATTCGCAAACTTCAACACAGCTTTCACAGCCCA
>JAIOSM010000148.1 GCA_021107575.1 Desulfobacteraceae bacterium
CCTGCTGCAGAAATAGTATTAACAAAACTACATGCCGGAGGAAAGTTTGATAAAGATAGTTATAAAGTATCCGGAGGACTTCATGGTGTAGGCATCTCTGTAGTTAATGCTCTTTCAGAAGAGCTTGATATGACTATTTATAAAAATGGAATAATTTATAATCAAAAATTTTCAAAAGGTGAAAAAACAACAGAATTAACTGAAACAGGAAAGACTGAAAAACAAGGTACAAAAATAAGATTTAGGCCTGATTTTACGATAATGAATGACAATGAATTTAATTTTAAAACATTATCAAGAAGAATGAGAGAGCTTGCTTTTTTAAATAAAAAATTAAGAATAATAATAGAAGATGACCAGTCACTTGAAAAAGAGAATTTTTATTATGAGGGTGGATTAACATCTTTTGTTGAATATTTAAACAGGTCCTGCACACCTTTACACGATCCTATTTTAATAGAAGGTGAAAAAAATGATGTTTCTGTTGAAGTTGCAATTCAATACAATGATACATTTAAAGAAAAGCTTTATTCTTTTGCTAATAATATAAGTACAATAGAAGGCGGTTTTCATGTTTCAGGGTTTAAAGGTGCATTAACCCGTACAATGAATAATTATGTTGCATCACAAAAAACAGCAAAAAACAAAACAGAGATTAAGTTAAGCGGTGATGATATGAGGGAAGGACTTACCGCTATAGTTTCTGTTAAAGTTATGGAACCCCAGTTTGAAGGACAGACAAAAACAAAACTTGGAAACACTGAAGTTAAGGGAATTGTAGAATCTCTTGTTAATCAAAAGCTTGCACATTATCTTGAAGAAAATCCAAAAATAGCAAAAAAAATACTCTTAAAAGCAGTAGACGCGGCAAGAGCCAGAGATGCAGCAAAAAGAGCAAGAGACCTTGCACGGAAAAAAGGAACTCTTATGGATTCAACTCTGCCTGGAAAATTAGCAGAGTGCCAGTTTGCTGATCCTGCGGAAAGAGAACTTTTTATTGTGGAGGGAGATTCTGCGGGAGGAAGTGCCAAACAAGGAAGAGACAGGAGATTTCAAGCTATATTACCTTTAAAAGGTAAAATTCTTAATGTTGAAAAAGCAAGAATGGATAAAATATTAAGAAGCGAGGAAATAAGAAACCTGATAACAGTACTCGGTACAGGGGTTGGAAAAGAAGAATATGATATAGAAAAAATCAGGTATCATAAAGTTATTATAATGACAGATGCTGATGTTGATGGTGCACACATTAGAACTCTTCTTCTAACTTTTTTTTACAGGCAAATGCCAGAGCTTATTCAAAAAGGCTATCTTTATATAGCCCAACCACCTCTTTTTAGGGTTGGAAAAGGGAAAAGCGGGCAATACCTTAAAAACGAAAATGAGTATAGTGAATATTTAGTAAAACGAATATGCGAACAAAAAATTCTTTTTATAAATGGTAAAGAGGAACAATATAATCATGAGGATTTATATTTTTTCTTAAACAAACTTATAGATTATAATAGCGCAGTAGAGCGCCTGAAAAAAAGAGAATATGATATTGATTTACTTACAATATTAATAAATAAAGGTGTAAAAGATAAATATTTTTTAATAGAAAAAGAAAATCTTATATCTTTAAAGAAAAGTATTGAAGAAAAAGGATATAAGACAAAAGAAGTTGAATATGATGAAGAAAGAGAAATATATACATTAGAGGTTGTAGATAAAGCCCGGGAAAAAGTTCTTCTAAGAATAGGTAAAAGCATTTTATCTTCTAATGATTATCAAATAATGTTGAAAAGATATGAAAGTATTAAATCTTTTGATAACCCGCCTTTTCTTGTATCTTCTAATAATGATACAAGAAAAAATGCCACATCTTTTTCAGGTATAAAAAATTTTTACAATTATATGATGAAAGAAGCAAAAAAAGGGATAAATATTCAAAGATATAAAGGTCTTGGAGAAATGAATGCTGATCAGCTCTGGGAAACCACAATGATCCCGGAAAAAAGAAAATTACTTCAGGTAAAAACAGAAGATATAGAAACCTCAGATGAAATTTTTACTCTTTTAATGGGAGAAGAAGTGGAACCAAGAAGAAATTTTATTCAAACCCATGCTCTAGATGTGTCATCTCTGGACTACTAAGCAGCTTACAAAAAGGTAGCAACTTAATAGACTATTAAATTTAAAGGTTTTCTATTTCATTAAGAGCTTTTTTCATCTGTCGTACTGCCTGCCTTAATCGCTCTTCATTTTCAACAAGAGCAAGCCTTAAATAGCCTTCACCCTCTTCACTAAAACCTGTTCCCGGGGCAACAGCGACATTTGCTCTGTTCATCATTTCGATGGCAAAATCCATTGAACTCATTTTATTAAAAGGTTCGGGAATTTTTGCCCAGATAAACATTCCTGCTTTTGGTCTTTGAATATCCCAGCCTAATCTTTCAAGGCCATCACACAGAGTATCTCTCCTTGACTGGTAAAGAGAAGCAAGCTGTGGAATAGTATCATCACAATCACGTAAAGCAATAATACCTGCAACCTGAATAGCAGAAAAGATTCCATAATCAAAATAACCTTTTATTTTACCAAGGGCCTGTATTATTTCAGAGTTTCCAACACAATAACCAATTCTCCACCCAGCCATATTATATGATTTTGAAAAAGACCCGAACTCTACTCCAACATCTTTTGCTCCGGGGGTTTCAAGAAAACTTGGAGCCTCATATCCATCAAAAGTTATTTTTGAATAAGCAAAATCATTAACCACCATAAATCTAAATCTTTTTGCAAGCTTGACAATCTCTTTAAAAAGCTCTCTGTCTGCAACAACACCGGTTGGATTATGAGGATAATTAATCATTAAAACTTTTGGCCTGGGGTAGAACGATTCACAAACAGTTACAATTCTGTTTAAAAATGTTTCATCAGGACTTATAGGTATTCTAACAACATTTGCGCCTGCAATAACAGCAGCATAAATATGTATGGGGAAAGCAGGAGCAGGTACAAGCACGGAATCTGAAGGACCCATAAGAGCGAGACATAAATGAGAAATACCTTCTTTTGAACCTATGGTGAAATAAGTTTCATTTTCAGAATCAAGATTTATATTGTAATGGCGATTA
>JAIOSM010000049.1 GCA_021107575.1 Desulfobacteraceae bacterium
AATAAAGGAGGTAAATATGCTTGATATTTTTTTGGTTCTATCAGCTTTTATGTCTGCAATTGCAGCGATAGTTATTGCCTATTTTACTAAAAAAAATATAGAACTAACGAAAAGCACCGTAGCACTCAACGAATCCACCCTCGCATTAAATGAATCAATTCAAGAGAGTTCTCAATCGCACCAAAACGATATGAAAAAACTACAAGTTGACCTTGTTGCTGCTTCATTATATGCAGCGACAAATCCACCAGGTAAATCCTTACAAACAGGTAAGTTGAAAGAATTTAGAAAGATTGTTGAGGAAGGAAACTAAATAAAATTGCCATGATCAACCTGTCTTGAATTTAAAGAAATCGTATAACCAGCGGCTCAACCAGACCGGGAGAACGCATGCGGCCTGACGAGACAAGCCAGGTGGCCGGTCTGGTTAGTCTGGTCGTTATCCTATTCACAATCTTGCAAGCCTTTAGCAATTACCCTATGTATGTTTGAGTTTCTATAATGCTGAAAACTTAAAAACATTCGGTAATTGCCTGGAAACTTGACAAAAAGAAAGTCTTGGCACTATTGTATTAAAAACAGATTTTTTTACCTCCTTGCTTGAATTTGTGGGGAGGGTTTTAATACGACCTTCATCAATACTTATTCAGATTATAGGAGGTATTACCATGGCTGTAAAATCTTCAAACATGCTAAAGCTTCTCTTATTTTTTTTATGCACTTTTGTACTTTTAACAGGATGCATTTCATCCGGGCAACCAAAGGGTGCAAAAACTGATATCTGGGTAGGTGAGATAACAGGGATGGCAAAAGGAAAGATAAGAATCACATCCTGGCAGGCAGGAGAAAATAACAATGACCAAATTATCCAAGGCCAATTAATTATAAATGTCGAACAGGCATCTGGTGGCCACGGGGGAACTCAGCTCAAGAGTAGTTTTAGAGGCTGGATTAAGGATGGACTCATGAAAGTAAAGATTTCCGGGAATGTAGAAGGTGCAACATTCATGGGAGAATTTATAGGAACCATGTCAGAGCGTCATGGATCTGGTACGTGGAGCATTGATGTCCCTGACGAAGCAGCCGGGCGTTATACAGGGAAATGGACACTCCAAAAACAATAAATTTAATATATGTTTTGCTCAGAAGATAGCTTTTTTGGATTCAACCTCGACTACAAACATTATATAACAAAATAAAAACAAAAGTGCTTAACATTGCGCTTAACCAGACCGCGAGAAACTCAGCCACTTTTTTGGAGGCTGTTGGCGCGGCTGGTTAGCTAAACATTCATGGCGCCTGCGGCGCCATGAATGCGGCGCTACAGTGGATGCCTCGACTACAATTTTAACCTTTGCAAATGTAATGCAATGTTCGTCATATAAAAAAAGGAATACACAATGAAAAAATCACTCATTACAATTATGGCTGTGGTTCTATTCTATGGCTTCGCTTTTTCACAGGATTCTTTAGTTGTTACAGCTGCTCCGTCAATCTGGGCGAGAATAGTAAAAGTAGATGGAAGAGAGCGTCTTGAGGGACCTGCTATTAATCTGATAACTCATATTTTTAAAGATTTCGGAGTACCAGTAACAGTAGAAATATATCCCTGGAAACGAGCCGAAATATTATTAAAGGCGGGAAAAATTGATGCTATTCTTACCATGCTTTACTCCGAAGATCGTACAAAATTCTATATTTATACTGATAGTTATCATAATGTTGAAACTTGTGTTGTTGTAAAAAAAGGAAAAGCTTTTCCGTTCAAAATATGGGATGACCTGATTGGGAAAAAAGGTGTAATTATTCGCGGAAGAATGAAAGGAACGAGATGGGAGGCCTTCAGAAACGAAAAGCTTCAGATATATGAAGTGAATGAATTGTCCCAAGTATTAAAAATGCTATATTCTGGTCGTCAGGATTATGGTGTTGAAAAAAAATACAGCATACTTATGGAAGCAAAAAATATCGGGTATTTAGATAAAATTGAAATTTTACCTATTCCTTTATCAACTGATAAAGCATATATAGCTTTTTCCAAACAATCCCCATTTGCTAAATATGTACCCAAAGTGAACAAAGAAATTGCAAAATTGAAAGATAGTGGAACTTTGGAAAAATGGGAGAAAGATGTTTTAAATATCATTACAGAAAAAAAGTAGCTGATTTTATTTGAAAGCCAAAAGATCAAAAAATAGCCCAACCAGTCATTCCAGCGGATTTGCTGGGCTCCGCTACGCAAACCGCTGAATTCAACGTATGTAGCAAATAGGAAATTAAATGACAAGATTGCATATTAATACTCCACTGATTGAGTCTTTATCTATCAACAAGGAATTAGACGCAAACATATGGCTTAAAATAGAAGCACTACAACCATGTGGCTCTTTCAAAGCCCGAGGAATTGGGTATGCTTGTAAAAAATATATAACGGATGGGGCAAAAGAACTTATCTCTTCTTCCGGAGGTAATGCAGGTTTAGCTGTTGCCTATTCTGGTCGTCGCCTCGGAGTTCCTGTTACTGTGGTAGTTCCAAAGACCACCAAGAAGAGAGCTATTGACTTAATAGAGCTTGAAGGAGCTGAAGTCATAGTCATTGGGGAAAACTGGGATGAGGCTCATTTACACGCAATGGAACTGAAAAAAAATAATGTAGCGTATATCCATCCTTTTGACGACCCTAATATATGGGAAGGACATGCTTCCATCATTGATGAAATATCCAGTGCCGGAATTACGCCGGATGCATTGGTCTTGTCTGTTGGTGGAGGTGGGCTCCTATGCGGAGTTGTCAAGGGGATGAATCGAAATAACTGGAAAGATGTTCCAATATTGGCCGTCGAAACAAAGGGAGCAGATTCGTTATATGCGGCAACCTTGGCAAAAAAACATATTGGTATTGATAGCATTAACAGTATAGCGACTTCACTTGGTGCTAAGAAAGTAGCTAAACGGGCATTTGAACTACTTAATGAACACCAGATTATCAATCACATAGTGACTGATAAAGATGCTATAAATGGATGTTACCGTTTTCTTGAAGACCACAGAATATTGGTCGAACCAGCTTGTGGTGCCAGTTTATCGGCTGTTTATAATGGATGTGATTTTTTAAAAGACAAGCAAAATGTTGTTGTAATTGTTTGCGGAGGGGTTGGTGTAACGATGAGTCAGTTGGAAGAATGGCGCCAGATAGTTACATAACAAAACGCCAGAACAGACCGGGGGCTACTGAGCGGCCCTCGAAAGTATCGTTTAAGATATGGGCAATACCGTATTATTTATTCCATTCAAGATA
>JAIOSM010000478.1 GCA_021107575.1 Desulfobacteraceae bacterium
AGAATAATTATGCTTGATGATTTTTTATTAAACAAAAATTTCAGGGTAAAAGAAAAAACTCTTTGCCTGCCAGATAAAGTTGAAATAAAAATATTTGACTTTGAACCTAATAATCCTGATCCTGAAAAACCTATTATTGTTTTTGTTGCAGGCTGGATAACATTGATCAATGGATGGAAAGATGTATTGAGTACCCTTGCTCCAAAATATAGAATTCTTTATGTTGAAACACGGGAGAAAAGAAGTGCAAAATTCCCGAATATGAAAACAATTGATCTGTCCATTGAACAGATGAGCCGTGATATAGATATATTAGTTGATGAAATGGTGCCCAAGAGTCAACCATTCTACTTTGCTGGAAGTTCAATGGGAGCTACCGTGATTCTTGATTATCTTGCAATAAACAAGAGGCTGTCCGTAAATTCTTTTCTGATTTCACCTATTTGTGATTTTCCATTTCCAGGCTGGATTTTGTTTATAATAAAATTTATCCCGGCCATATTATACACTGTAATAAAGCCTATATTAAAAGCTTATTTGAGTTATTTCAGGTTGGATATGAAAAATGAGCCTGATCAGGTAAAAAAATACTGCGGAACTATTGATGCTGCCGAGCCTGTTAGGTTAAAAGCAAATGCTTATGCAATTAGAAATTACTCTTTATGGAAAAAATTATCGGATATAAAATCTCCTGTCGTGATTATAGGTGCAAAAACAGACAATCTTCACGGCATTGATATAATGGAAAAAATGGTAAAAATTATGCCTTTGTCAAGCCTTGAAATGATGGAAAGCAATAAAGAGACTCACAGTGCAAAAGTTGGTGAATTTATTGATCTATATATATCTTCTCATTAACAATAAAAAAGATAATTTATACTTTTAACCTGACAACCAAGGATTCACGGGGGCAAAAACAACTTGTAAAAAATACATATATATATGTCTTGACACTGTTCGATTATTCATATATATATGTACTAAAATTTATTAAACGTATATATAATTATGACCGCTATGCAAAAAAAACAAAATAAAATAATCCGAGAACAATTGGATGATACCCTAAGTCACTTTTCAAGTATTGTCTCGGTAAACAGGCCCGTGAAGGGTTGGATCCGAGCCATACGAGATGCTTTAGGGATGAATATGCGGCAATTTGCCAACCGGCTTGGAGTCAGTAAATCTCGAATCCCCCGAATAGAACAGGATGAAATTACAGGGAGCCTTACTCTTAAAACCATGAATCGAGTTGCAGATACGCTTGATTGTGTTTTTGTTTATGGATTTGTACCACGAACGAGTTTAAACGATACTGTTAGAAAACAGGCCTTGGTTGTTACTCAAAAACGGATGAACAGACTTATGCACACTATGAGATTGGAAGCTCAAGGGCTTTCATCTAAAAACACTAAAAAAGCCTTTAAAAACATGGTAGAAGAAACAATCGATTCGCCTTCTATATTGTGGGAGAAGGATCAATAATGATAGAGTGTGCCAATGGTGCGACTCCTCTTGATTATGACGGAATCAAAGAGCTTTTACCGACACATATCACAACCCGTGATGAACTCGATTTCTTGGAAATGGAAAATATCAGCCAGGCAATCATTTGGAGTGAAAACCTGAAAAGTAAAAACATTTTAAATGCCGAATTTATTTGCAAGCTTCACAAAAAAATGTTTTCCAATGTCTGGAAATGGGCTGGAAAATTCAGGAAATCCAATAAAAACATTGGTATCCCATCAATTCAAATTGCTATAGAGCTGCAAATATTGTGTGATGATGCAGAAGCATGGATTGAGTTCAATACTTATCCTCCGGATGAATGCGCAGCAAGATTTCACCATGGGTTAGTTTTTATCCATCCATTTTCAAACGGAAATGGCAGACATGCAAGGCTTATGGCGGATTTAATTCTTGAAAAAATATTTACAACAAAAGCTTTCTCCTGAGGCGGGGACAGTCTCGCAAACCAAAACAAAATCAGGGCGAAATATGTTAAAGCTTTGAAGCTGGCAGATGAGCATAATTATTCTCTCCTGCTTGAATTTGTTAGATCCTGAAACTGAAACCTAAATCTGATGGGATGAAACCAGGTCAAACCAAATAGTTTTACAAGGACAAACCATATGAAAAAAGACTGGAATTTTGATGAGATGATCGACCGCAGCCATACCGCTTCCATGAAATGGGAGCCCGAGGTTTTAAACAGAGTTTTTGGCAAGGGAAAAGAGGGACTGCTGCCATTGTGGGTTGCAGATATGGATTTTAAGTGTCCAAAACCGATCCGCATAGCCATGGAAAGTCGTATTTCTCATCAGATTTATGGGTACAGTCTTACTGATCCATCATATTATTCCGCACTGATATCCTGGTATAAGCGGCGACACCAATGGTCTATCGCAAAGGATTGGATACTCACAACACCCGGTGTTGTCCCGGCCATCACCTATATGATCCAATGCTTTACCAATCCGGGAGACAAGGTCTTAATCCAGCCGCCAGTCTACTATCCATTTGCCCGGTCAATCTTAAACAATGGCCGGCAGATCCAGGAGAACCCTTTACAAATCATTGATGGTCACTACAAAATGGATTTTGATGACCTTGAAATAAAGGCTAAAGACCCAAGGGTAAAATTGGCTATTCTTTGCAGCCCGCACAACCCGGTCGGCAGAGTATGGAAGCATGATGAACTGGAAATGTTCGGAAAAATCTGCATTAAAAATAATATACTGATCATCTCGGATGAGATTCACTGCGACCTGATCATGCCGGGTCACAAGCATACCTGTTTCCCGACATTGTCAGAAGAATTTGCTCAACATTCGCTCACCGGTATTGCTGCCAGCAAAACTTTCAACCTGGCAGGCCTTCAGCAGTCCAGCATCATTATTCCAAATTCAAATATTAGAGCCCGGCTTTTTACTCATCTTGAAAATCTGGGGTTCATCAATGGTGTGGGCGGCACTCTTTTTGGTGCCATTGCCACCACTGCAGCCTATGATGAAGCCGAAGAATGGCTTGATGATCTTCTGATTTATCTTTATGACAATTTTAATTTTCTGAAAACTAAATTGGAACAAGGCTTATCCGGAGTAAAGGTATTTGATCTGGAGGGAACTTATCTGGCCTGGGCTGATTTCAGGAAACTTGGGCATGACAATGAAGCTCAAATTAGGCTTCTGGAAGAAACTGCCAAAGTCGGTCTTGATCATGGGAACTGGTTCGGAGACAACGGTACTGGATTTGAACGGTTCAATATTGCCTGCCCGAGAACTATTCTTGAAAAGGCAGTAGAATCCATTATAAAGGCGTTAAAATGACAAGCATTTGGTAAAGCCTATTGGTCGTGTTGGCGGTATCTTAGCAGTGGCACTTGGCGCATTTCTTATTTATGCCTTTGTTTAGGAGA
>JAIOSM010000287.1 GCA_021107575.1 Desulfobacteraceae bacterium
GATACTCATCTTTGAAATGATTCATTTCATAGGTGGCAAAAAGAAGGCCAACCATAGTACCAAGGTGATGATTACTTACACTGCCCGGAAAAGTTCTTCTCTGCACAGCTTCAAATAAATCATAATGCAATTCATTTTCACTGAAATCAGAGGCAATAACGCCCCTCTGGGTGCCAAAAAGGTTTTATGGGTTGACCCGGTTACCACATGGGCGCCCTCTTGAAGAGGAGCCTGAAAATGTTCGCCATAAAGTCCTAAAACATGTGCCATGTCATACTGAATTATACAGCCTGGAGCATACTCATCCACAAGCTTTCGTATTTCTTTAACCGGTTCCTTGTGAAGCACCATACTTTTGCCAAAAATAATAAGTTCAGGAGTATGTTCTTCAAATAATTTAGTGCATGCTTTTACATCAATTTTATATTGATTCTCCTGCGACACAGGAAAATTTACCACACCGGGTCGTTCAGTTTTAGGGTCTCTTGCAATAAAGTCACGCAATGCTCCCATGGGTTGAGCACTTAAGTGGCCACCCTTTATTATGTGATTGTTAAATATCTTGCTTATTCTTCTTTGCTCATTTTTTCTGTCTGCCCTGTTAATATAATCCACAATTGCGCTGAAAAGTGCGGCATTTGCCATCTGCCCTGAAATAACTCTTGATTCAACATTTCTACAATTAAAATATTTTTTAAACTCTTCATTTAAGAGAAACTCAACCTCCTCTATTAAGGCAGTTCCCTGATAATAAAAAATATCTTCACAGGAAAATGCTTTAATCTCCTTATGTTCTGCATACCGGTTTACAGGATCTGTAATGGATAAAGCCCGGGAAAGTAATGACTGGCTCATTTCAGACGGAATAAGATTTATACATTCTTTTTGTCTCCACGCGTTATTGTTCAAGGCTTTTAAAAGAAGATTGCCTGCTTTTTCTTTATAAGAAGCCTCTTCTTTTCCTTTTTTCTCATATTTTAATGAATCATAGGGAATAGCTCTTACATATGGTGGGGCTTCAGCGCTCATATGATATGGCACAACAATGGCTTCACATCTTTTCTTTCTTATTTCTATTTCTAAAGTATCACCTTCTAAAATATTGTTTTCAACAAGAGCTAAAGCAATGGCCCTTCTGTCTGTTTTTTCATTAAATTGTGAGTCCAGGCCACTTCCGACAGCCTTTTTGTATGGAACCATTGTGCCGCTTGTGATATAGCCCACATGTTTTCCATCTTTAAATACTCTATAGCCTTCTCTTGCTATCCCTTTTCCTACAATTGCAACAGGCATTACAATTTTTGGCAGAGATTCTGTGTTGTCAAATTTCTCATCAATGATTCTTTTTAAACACTCCTGCTGTTTTAAAAGAGCTTGTTTCCCGATAAAATCACCTTTAAGCAAAGAAAAACTAACAGCAAATTTCGACAATTTCGATGCAAATATTGGAATTTCAACGCCATCATGGTCCTCACCAAGTTCATGCCCGTAAAGAGGTAAGCATGCCTCCAGGCGCAGTGTGTCTCTTGCTCCGAGACCTATGGGTACACCACCGTTCTCACAAAGCAAATCCCAGATCCTGCAAGCTTTTTCATTTTCAACAAAAATCTCAAACCCAAGAGGTTCTCCTGTATAACCGGTTCTTGCAATATAGACAGGAAAATTATCAATTTCTCCAACCGACAAAGAATTTCTTGCAGGCTCGGGTAGAACTCCTTTAGTTAAAATTTTTGCAATAATCTTTTTAGAATGAGGGCCCTGAAGTGATATCATTGCAACTTCAGATGTTCTGTCAATCATTTCCATATCAGGAAAATTGTTAATAATATTATTAAAATGTAAAAGAACTTTTTCTCTGTTTGATGCATTTACAACAAGAAGATATTCCTCAAATTTAAATCTGTATAAATATGCATCATCAACAGCACCGCCATTTTCATTTTGCACGAGGGTATACTGACTTTCACCAACCTCAAGAGCCTCGGCATTATTTGTGAGAACATGCTGCAAAAAAGGAAGAGTATCATTGCCTTTAAAAAAGAGTCTGCCCATATGGGACACATCAAAGATTCCAGCTTTTTCCCTTGTTGCCATATGTTCTTTACTGATGCCGTCAGGGTATTGAATAGGCATTTCCCAGCCGGCAAAATCTACAATATTTGCATTATGGTTTTTATGCTGGTCAAAAAAAATAGTTCTAGATATTTCTGTCATGATAATCCTCTTAAATTAGATAATATATTTATTAAGTATAGTCATAAAAATTCAGCTTACAGCCAATTAAATGCAACATCAATAATAAAATACTTATTAATTATTGGTACAAATTGATTTTATTTCCTGCGTTTTAAAATCCCTGTAAGGCAGCCCACAGCACCGGTCGCTTTCATTAATTCATTTACTGCAATAGTCTGGCACTCAACTCCCAAAGACTCATAAAAGCTCTGGGTCTTTGGATTGCCTGCAGGCATTAGAATCCTTTTCCTGCCTGTAGTAACTACATTTAAAGCCATTCCTGAGACAGCTTCTATTTCATCTGGTATAAATTCAACATGGATTCCGGCATTGTTTAATGCTTTTACTGCCGAATATGCGAGCCGCTTGGGCCAGGCAACAGCAAGATCGTTATCAAAAAAACGAAGCATGCCCATGAGATGCATTGTGCCATGGGGCAGGTCTACTGCAATAACGTCAACTCCCATTTCATTAAGGATTGAAGTAAGCTGGGCTATGCCGGAATCATTTGTTCTAAGACCTCTTCCAACAATAACAGTTTTTGCATTAATCCATGCGGCATCAGCTCCTTCAAAAGTTCCGTCTCCTCTTATTGTTTTTAAAATTGGAATCTTAAGTTCAGAAAGAGTGCGGGCAACATGGACTTCTTCACCGGAACGAACACTTGATGCCGGTCTTCCCAAAACAGCGCCTTCCGGAGTCATAAAAAAAAGATCTGCCAGGAAC
>JAIOSM010000174.1 GCA_021107575.1 Desulfobacteraceae bacterium
AAACGATTGTGGTTTTGAAAATTTTGAAAATACTTTCTGACTTCGAATATAGTCTGTAAAGTGTTTTGCAATAAGAGGGAAAATGCCCAGTAATGCGAAGGAGAGAATAATATTAAATGATAAAATATCTCCCGCAGATTTTATTGTTGCAAGCTGGGTTCCTGCATTGATGAAGATCATAGTTACAGGCAGCATCCCTATCTGGCTGACTATATAAAATGTAACAACACGGATGTTAGTTAACCCCATGGCAAGATTTACTACAAAAAAAGGAAAAATTGCCATAAGCCTTATAGTAAAAAGATAAAAGCCTCCTTCTTTTTCTATCCCTCTATTAATGATTGCCAGTTTTAAGGGAAATTTATTTTGAACCCAGTCTCTGAACATGTATCGGGAAAACAAAAAAGCCAAAGTGCCGCCCATTGTGCTTGCAAAGGAGGCAAGAATGGTTCCGTAGAGAAGCCCAAACAATGCTCCTCCTGCCAGAGTTGTGATTCCTGCTACAGGCAGAGATAATGCAGAGATCAGAAGATAGATAATAAAATAAATTGTCATGGTCAGCATTTTATGTTGGGAATAAAATGCTTTTAAACCATCAAGACCATGTTTTAAACTTGAAAGAGTTAAATAATTATTAAGATCAAACAAAAAAAATAGCCAGATTAGACTTGCAAAGAGCAGTAAGAGAGGTATCTTTACACCTGGATTTTTTTTCATTTATATTCTCCCTGGTACTTTATAATGCCTTCTCAATGGCTTGAAATTTTTTCATAAATTTACGATCAATATAGTCTTTAATTATAAACGCTATTCTCCCGCCAAACACTATACTGTTTTTCTTGAATACTCCAAGGTGCCCGCCGACATTAAAAATTAAAAGGTATGCAGGCCCGGGATCAAATATTTCAAGGTCTGTGCCTTCAAGGCTGGCCATTAGATTATGCAATAGAACAGGGTTCTCACGTACAGCATAAACTCCTACCTTATCTAAGGGTTGGCTTTTAAAATAGATACAGTCCCCCCCGCCAAAGATTTCAGGATATTTCATAGACTGAAGATATTTATTTACTAAAAGTCCTTTGTCAGGACCGACAGGCAGGCCGGATTCCTCAAAAATAGTGGAGGGCCTGACACCCAGAGCCATGAAAATAAAATCTGTGGAAAATGTTTCGCCTGATTCAAGGCAGATTTCATCAGGCTTGATCTCTTTTGCGTAGCCTGCTTCATTAATTTGAACGCCTTTCTTGTAAAGGGAAGAAAGGACTCTGGATTTTACATTTTCAGGGAACCTTGCCATGAATTTTTTACCTGCAAAAATATGGATATCAGGCATGTATTTGTTTATTTTTTTTGCCAGCTGCCATACATTCCCGGCTACTTCGGCAGAGGAAGGGCCACCTCCCACAATGCTTACAACAATCTTTTTCTGTGCAAACAAAATTTTGAGTTTATCAGCAGCTTCCATAAGTTTCTCAATGGGCTTGACTGAGTAGATATTATCACTTCCTTCTACAACTGCCTGCATGGGAACATAACTGCCTGCATTAAAGGAAAGCACGTCATAGGAAAAAGTATGCCCTGTCTTTGTATAAACCTCTTTTGTATCAGGGTTAATTTTGACAACTTTATCTTTTATAAAAACACCGCCCAGTTTTTGAACTACATCTTTGGTGGAAAAGCGGATATCATCAGGGCTGTATGTCCCGCCCAGCATGCCGGGTCCCATGCCGGAATAATAGTGGTAAAACGAAGGGCCTATGACCGTAACTTTAAACCCTTTTTCAACAAATTTATCAATGTTTTCAAGGGTCATCATGTGAGCATGACCGCCTCCAACCAGTATAAGATGTTTTCTCATTTTATAACCTCCTTGAAAAGAGTATCCAGAAGTTTACCCAGGCTTGCCATGTGTGTTTTCTCTTCATCGGCAATTTTGTTGATAATATCTCTTGATTTTGGGTCTTCAACTTTTAGGGAGACTCTTTGATAAAGATCAAGGGCTTGAGCTTCTATGGACATGGCAAGAGATATGACTTCTGTTTCAGAGCTCATGTCCGGCTTGAAAATATCAAGATATTCCTCGGTAGTAAGGCCGCCTTCCAAAGTTCTGGTCTCAACCATTTTTTCAAATTCATCTTTGCCCACGTCAACTGTACTGATACCAGTATATGCCTTATAAATTGATATTTGATGTTGCACTTCAATTTCTGCTAATTTGGCAAAAAGGCTTTTTACTGTTTCATTTTTTGCTTCTTTTTCCATGGCAAGATAAAAATCGCGCAATCCCTGCTCAAGAGAATAGGCAACCTTTAATACATCCAGAGGTTCTTCTTTTCCACTGAAAAGATCCATTCCAAGCTCTTGGGGACCAATAGCTGTTTTCGCTTCCCACGCCTTTATGCCCCCTGAGACATTAAATACTTTTTTAAATCCCTTACCTGCAAGCATCTGTGCAGCAACACGGCTGCGTCCTCCAATAGCTCAGTAGACCAGAGTGGGTTTCTCAGGGTCAATTTCATCAAGCCTGTCCGAAAGCTCCGGCAAAGGAATGAGGGTAGCCCCCGGGATATGACTCACCTGATATTCAGAAGGTTGCCTGACATCCAGAATCGTTATTTTATCTCCCGGATGTTGAGAAATATATGATTCCGCCTCTTGAAAATTTAATGATTTGGCCGGTGTAAAAAACTGCATCCATTTCATAGTAATGCCTCCGTTATTTTGTCATATCCTTAAGAAAAAGGATCTACCTGCATCTTTTACTTAATTAAAATTTATCCAAGTGATTTGAACGCCTTGGTGCTGGCGCCGCAAACAGGGCATTTCCAGTCTTCAGGCAGATCTTCAAAT
>JAIOSM010000338.1 GCA_021107575.1 Desulfobacteraceae bacterium
GAAGCTCTTTTCATGTTAAAACTTCGGCTTTAATGGGTGCCCATATTGCAACTATACCCTTTAAAATTTTAAGTAAGCTTGCGTCACATCATATGACTGATAACGGAATCGATGCTTTTATGAAAGACTGGGAAAATAAAACAGGCAAATAATATTATGACCTTTTATGAAAAGTATAAAAAGATTGTTTTTACGCCTAATTTTCTTACTTTATTAAGGATTTTTGCGATTCCTGTGATAATAATTTTTTTATTGTTTGACACTAGAGCCACTACATTTTTTGCAGCTTTAATTTTTTCAATCGCTTCAGTAACTGATTATCTTGATGGATATCTGGCTCGAAAATATGGTCTTGTTTCAAGCTTAGGGAAGATGCTTGACCCGTTAGCTGATAAACTTTTGATTTCATCTGTATTTATTATGCTTGTATCCCTTGATTTCATGCCTGCATGGATTGCATGTGTCATAGTTGGAAGAGAAATTGCTGTAACCGGGCTAAGAAGTATTTTAGCAGAACATGGCGAAGATGTCGCCGCAAGCATGCTTGGAAAATATAAAACCGGCTTTCAGATTGCTGCAGTCATACCATTAACATTGCATTACAGCTACTTTGGCATTGATTTTATAACAATTGGGATGGTGATGCTCTATGGTGCTCTTATATTCACACTTTGGTCTGGAATTGACTATTTTATGAAGTCCAAAAAATTGTTACATTTTTAGTGATAAATATTGACAATCAATTTATTTATCTGTATAAATATTGCTTGTCTAACTGAGCGGGAGTAACTCAGTGGTAGAGTGCGACCTTGCCAAGGTCGAAGTCGCGAGTTCAAATCTCGTTTCCCGCTCCAACTTCCTTGAGGCGACTTGGCCAAGTGGTAAGGCAGTGGCCTGCAAAGCCATTATTCTCCGGTTCAAATCCGGAAGTCGCCTCCAATATAAAATCAAGAGGTTAGCCTAAGTGTCCGGCACCGGCTTCGGCAATAACAGTTTCACCCATATCAAGTTAAACTTCTACTGTCTGCATATCTTTTGAGCAGCTTCTTCTATCTGTCGAAGGACTTCTAAAACAAGCTCTTTATCGAACATATACTGCTTCATTATCTATTCTTTTTTTTAAAAACGGATTCATAGTGTCATGGTATGTAACAATGTCTAAAAAAGATGTGGGATTTAGTATGAGTTTATGATTTATTATATTTATGTAAGGAAACCTATAAATAGATATTATAATATTTAAATACCACTACTATTACAGGGCACACTGCAAAGGGGGGATATAAAATGCGAAATATTAAGACGATTGTGACTTTGATTTTTTTTATATTATTTTTGAGTTATAGCTTCTGCCTTGGAGCCTTGCCTGAGCCAATATCAGAATGGAAATTTAATGGTAGCGGGATCAATGCAGTGAGCTGAGGGCTGCCCTCAGCTACTGCCGTTGGCAGTGCGGTTTTTGAAACCACAGGAGGTATAGATGGGGGATATGCCCATATACCCGCTGGTACAGATTGGCTCTCCATTGCGCACAACAGTATATATAATCTTCCTACATCATTTACTGTGGAATTCTGGTTCCGTCAATTTTCAAACCAGGGTTTTACTCAAGACCTTGTCTATAAAGGGGATAGTACAACTGAGAATTTTTCTGTTTTTCGTATGTTATGGAATGTGTATAATCATGGAACGGTCAAGGCCTCTTACAAAGGCGTTGACGGCAGCTGGCATACTGTTACCGACCTCAATGATCTGGCCCATGGAAGATGGCACCATGTGGTCTATACTAAGAATGCTGTGGAGAGTGCCTATTATCTGGACGGAGAACTGATCTATACAAAAGTAGACACTGTAGATGCTGAAACCAATTCACTGCCTATTATTGTCGGGGATACTGCTGTAAACACTGATTTTGACGAATTGCGGATTTATGACCAGGCATTGACTGCTAAGGAAGTGACCCAACGCTATAACACCTATCCTATATCTTTTTTTTCAAACTTTGAAGACAACAATGGCGGATTCTCATCCACCTACGATTGGCAATGGGGCATCTATAGCTGGGGTGGCACATGTACTTCGCCAACGCCTCCTGCCACTGCCCACACAGGCCAGAATATGTGGGGAACCATTCTCAATGGTTGCTATAACAATTTAGGCAATAACCATGGGTATGATACCTGTGTGAATGCAAATACTGCAGACGACAGTGTGCTTTCATTTACAGTCAGCCTTGCAAGGATGGAAAAAGCCACATTGAGCTGGTGGGAGTGGTATGATGTCAATTCACCTTATGATTGGGCTGAAGTTTATGTCAACAATGATGTGGTCTGGCAACACTGTGCAGGTTCCTATACTCCACCCAGTGCTTGGGAGTATCAGGCAGTTGATCTGACCGCTTATGCCGGTAAAACAATTACCATCAAATTTCATATGATGGCCTCGGCAAGTGTTGCGCGCAGCGGCTGGTATCTGGATGATTTAATGGTGCACGGCAAAGCCAGAAAGGCAATAATAACACCGATTATTCATTTGCTGCTTGATTAAACAGCAATTTATTGTGATCCTGTTTGATACTTTTTTTCAAAAAGCAAGTTCTTAGCTGCTGGCTCCTGGCTTTGTCTGATTAACCCTTTCTTTGTGGTATACATTCAGGTCTTTAATATTTAGCTCACTGGCTTGTCC